>JBBAKZ010000138.1:4141-7732 GCA_040403275.1 Arcicella sp.
AAAAAAACCTTAACTTTGCATTCTTATGTACAAAATGAATAGATTTATATTATTTATACTCTTTGCAGTCACCTTAACTGCCTGTGGTAACTTCGAGAAAGTCAGAAAAATGACTGACGAAAAGAAGAAATACGCCGCCGCCGTTAAATACTTCAAAAAAGGTCAATACGACAAAGCGAGCATACTTTTTGAAGAATTATTGCCAATTTTGACGGGAACCGACCAGCAAGAAATCGCTACTTTCTATCAAGCCTACTGTGATTATCACACGGGAAGTTATGAAACAGCAAATTTTCATTTCAAGCGTTTTGCTGAAACGTTTGCTCGTAGTGAATATTATGAAGAAGCAGTTTACATGTCGGCTTATTCATTATATAAAAACTCCCCAGACTTCAATCTTGATCAAAGTGGAACGATTACGGCAATAAACGAATTACAAAGCTTTATTAATAACAATCCTGATAGTAAATTTAGAGAAGAAGCATCAGATATAATTAAATCTCTGCGGGTGAAATTGGAGCGTAAAGGCTATGAAAAAGCGAAGTTATATCTAAAAACGAGTTCCTTTAATGTGGCTACTTTAAAATCTGCGGTGATTGAAATTAATAATTTTCAGAAAGATTATCCAGATTCTAATTACAATGAAGAAATGGCATTTTTGAAAGTCCAAGCTCAATACAATTTAGCCCAAAGTACCATTGAAAGTAAGCAGAAAGAGCGTTTTGATGAAGCCATTACGTATTATCAACTTTTGGTTGATAAATTTCCTCAAAGCAATTTCTTAAAAAAAGCGGAGAAACTTTACGACGTGAGTATTAAAGAAAGTGACAGAATTGCAAAATTAGAAGCCGAGTATAAAGCGTTACGTGATAAAGAAAAATCAAATACTGCCAAAGTTGGGGCAGCAGATAAACAGTAAATCAGGGGTTTAGGGATTAGGATTAGGCGTTAGGGATTAAAGATTAGTGAATTTACAATTTGTAAGTAATTAATGATTATCCTTGAAACTAATACTAAACACCAAACACCTAAAACCTTAAACAAACAATGGCAACAAATCCATCAATCATTACCAGAAACGTAGCTGAATTAGCGGAAATCGCTGGAGGCAATACATACGAAGCAGTAGCAATTATTTCTAAAAGAGCAAGACAAATTGCTTTGAAATCAAAAGAAGAATTAAACAATAAATTATCTGATTTTGCTTCTTCGGTTGATAATTTAGAAGAAATTTTCGAGAACCGTGAGCAAATCGAAATTTCAAAATTCTACGAGCGTTTACCAAAACCAACTTCTTTGGCAATTGACGAATTTATCGAAAATAAATTCACTTACACTTTGCCAAGTCAGGATAAAGATGCGTAGTAATTAATTTAGATTAAAATACCAAAAAGGCGTTCAAAATTAATTTGAACGCCTTTTTGGATTATATTTGAATTTCTAACAACTATTTATTTTATCATTCACTCCCAAACTGTGCTATTATCAAGCTAATTTTAAGGTAAAACTACTGATTAAAATTTTTAGCCACCTCCGCTACTTTATTCCAAACCCTAAAAACATTTTTATGGCAAATCTTTTCAATTTCCTGCTCGGTGTATCCTCTTTTCAACAACACATAAATCAAATTTGGGATTTCTGAACAATCTTTCAAACCGTCTGGTAATGTTGGCCCCACACCATCAAAATCTGACCCTAAACCAACGTGATTAATACCAGCTATTTTCTTCACGTGGTCAATATGGTCGGCTACTTTTTCGACCGTCGTTAAAGGCGTTGGATGAGCTTTTGAATATTCTACCTCATACGCACGTGCCTCCTGAGAATCGGACGAGAGATTATGTTCTTTTTGCCAAGTTTTAAGATGTAAACGCTTAATTTCATTGGTTTTATTGGAAACTGAATCTAAAAACATGGAAGAATAATTGATCATAATTACGCCTCCTTTCTTTGCCATTTTGATAATCAAATCATCGGGTGCATTTCTGATAAAACCAGGCGTAAACTTACGGCAAGACGAATGTGAGGCAATTACGGGAGCTTTTGACAAAGCAACTACTTGAGCAAATGTATCATCTGAAATATGCGAACAATCCAACATAATTCCCAAACGATTCATTTCTCTAACCACTTGCCGACCAATCGGGCTGAGTCCACGCCAAGTATTGGTGGTGTCATAAGAAGTATCGCAAATAAAATTATCTTCGCCATGACAAAGCGTAATGTAACGAATTCCTCTATCATAAAAATGCTTTAAATTAGCCAAATTGCTTTCTACTGGCGAGCCATTTTCCATGCCCATCGGAAAAGAAATTAAACCTTTTTTGAAGTTTCTTTCAATGTCTTGCGGACTTTTTGCCAAGGCAAATTTATCGGGATGCTGATTGGTTAAATTTTCGACTAAATCAATTAAAGTATCCGCCAGTGCTTTTGAAAAACCTTTTTTCTGTTGCAAATTGGCAGGCACATAAATTGACATAAAAGGAGCCGAAAGTCCCCCTTTTTTTGCTCGAACATAATCAAAATCTCCACCTTTGGTTTGTACAGAAACATCCTCCATTTTACCATTCAAGCGATAAGGCAAATCTACGTGACCGTCCACAATGATGAATTTATGAGCCAAATCTTCGGCTTTTTTACGAAGTGTTACCTCGTCTGTAATTTTAGCTTTTTGAGGTTTAGGTTTTGAAAATGAGTAGGCCAATGCGCTCGTCAAAAGCAGAAATGCAAAAAGCAATTTGGATAAATTTTTCATGATAATAAATTATAATTCCGAAATGTGTTCCGAAAGGTTAGTGAAATTTAAATCCAATTTAATGAATTTATCGGTAATTTGCGGACATAAACAAACCATTTTTATTATAATACATGAAAAGATATGCATTGCTCGCCGTTGGGGAATTATTAGTTGATGTTATAGGGATTGAAATTCAGGATAGTATTTTGGATACCGCTACTTTTGAGCGTTTTCAAGGAGGAAGTCCAGCCAATATGGCGGCCAATATGGCTCGTTTGGGCATGAACACCGCCATCGTTTCTTGCGTTGGAAATGATAATTTAGGCATTTTCTTGAAAAATGAAGTGAATAAAACGGGTATCGACATTAGCCACATTGTCACCGACGAAACCCAACCCACGAGTATTGTAATCGTTTCTCGCACAAAAGGTACGCCCGATTTTATCGCATACCGTACCGCCGACCGCATGATTCAGTCTCATCATATTCCAGATACTTTGTTGGCAGAATCAGCCATTTTTCATACCACTTGTTTTGCTTTGAGCCAAGAGCCTGCTCAATCTGCTATTGTGGAAGCAGCCAAAAGAGCCAGTCATGTGGGATGTCGGGTGAGTTTGGATGCGAATTATGCAGCCCAAATTTGGCCAGACAGAAAACAGGCTTGGGAGACGATTTCAGCGTATTGTTCGCACAATGCTTTGGTAAAATTAAGCGAAGACGATGCCGAAAGAATTTACGGACGCAAGATTTCGGAGGAGCAAGTTATTCAAGATTTTCATGCGATTGGAGCCGATTTAGTTTGCTTTACGAAGGGAGGCGACGGCTCAACGATTTCTTACGAAAAAGGCACGAAG
>JBBAKZ010000139.1:0-7681 GCA_040403275.1 Arcicella sp.
AAAACACCCGAAATTGCCGCCCAGTGGAATAATAAATTACAGGCTTTTTGTGAAAGTGTGGGCATGGGAATTCCTGCCAATAACAGCACCGACCCAAGACACGGCACAAAAGCCCGTGCAGAATTCGATGCGGCAGCAGGTGGAGAAATTTCGATGTGGCCGAGCTCGTTGGGCATGGCAGCCACTTTTGAGCCTGCATTGGTTGAGAAATTTGGACAAGTTGCCGCCGCAGAATATCGTGCTCTGGGGATTACCACTGCTCTTTCTCCGCAAGTAGATATTGCCACAGAACCACGTTGGGGTCGTTTTAATGGCACTTTTGGCGAAAGTCCTCTGCTTTCAGCGGCAATGGCACAGGCGTATTGCAATGGTTTTCAGACTTCATTGGGTACAAAAGAAATTGCCAATGGTTGGGGTTTTGGAAGTGTAAATGCGATGGTGAAACATTGGCCTGGCGGAGGTGCAGGTGAGGCTGGACGTGATGCCCATTATGCCAATGGAAAATACGCCGTTTATCCAGGCAATAATTTTGATGCGCATTTAATTCCTTTCATTAATGGTGCTTTCAAATTGAAAGGTAAAACAAAGTTGGCTTCTGCCGTGATGCCTTATTATACCATTTCGTGGAATCAAGATAAAAAGAATGGAGAAAACGTTGCTAATAATTATAACAAATACATTATCAACGACTTACTCAGAACAAAATATGCTTACGATGGCGTAGTATGCACGGACTGGAGCGTTACGGGTAACCATAATGTAATGGATAGCTTTGTCGATGGAAAACCTTGGGGCGTTGAAAATTTAACGCTTGCCGAACGTCATTATAAAATTTTGATGGCGGGCGTTGATCAATTTGGTGGAAACAATGATGCAAAACCTATTCTAGAAGCTTATCAAATGGGTGTAAAAGAATGGGGAGAAGCCAAAATGCGAACCAGAATGGAACAATCAGCCGTTCGTTTGTTGCGTAATATTTTCAGCGTAGGTGTTTTTGAAAATCCTTATTTGCAAATAGCTTCAACCAAGAAAACCGTGGGTAATCCTACCTTTATGAAAGAAGGTTATCTGGCTCAATTGAAATCGATTGTATTGCTAAAAAATCAAGGAAATGCTCTTCCGATTGCCAAAACAAAAACGGTTTACGTACCCAAACGTTTTACACCCGCTAGTCGTAATTTCTTGGGAATGGAATCACCCGCTTCGACTGATTATCCCGTAAATATGGACATTGTTAAAAAATATTTTAATGTTACCGACAACCCAAATGAGGCTGATTTCGCCTTAGTTTTCATTCAAAATCCAACTGCTACAATTGGTTATGACAAAGAAGATTTGAAAAATGGCGGTAACGGGTATATGCCAATAAGTCTTCAATACGGTGATTATACCGCTACGGATGCTCGTGAAACGAGTATCGCAGGCGGTGACCCACTGGAGAAATCGGCAAATCGTTCTTATAAAAATAAAGTGGCAAAGACCACAAATATTACAGATTTGAAATTGGTTTTAGATACCAAAGAAGCCATGAAAGGCAAACCGGTAATTGTGTCGGTAAATACAATAAATCCAATGATTTTCTCAGAATTTGAGAAAGAATCTTCGGCTATTTTATTGAGTTTTGGCGTACAAGACCAAGCACTTTTAGAAACGATTGCTGGTAAATCAGAGCCATCGGCTTTATTACCGATGCAAATGCCCGCCAATATGTCAGTGGTAGAAAAACAAGCCGAAGATGTACCTTATGATATGGAATGTCACAAAGATTCTGAAGGCAATAGGTATAATTTTGGTTTTGGAATGAATTGGAAAGGAGTGATTAGAGATGGACGTAGAGCTAAATATAGAAGTAAATAACCAAGCCTTTATGTCTTTCGTACTTAAAAGCTAACATAAAACAATCATGAAAAAAATATCATTTTTATTAGTAATAGCACTTTTCAGCTGTTTATCAAAATCCACATTTGCCCAAATCCAAACGGGTGAAAATGTAGCCGTTACGAATACTGAATCGGGCAAAGTTCGTGGATATATTCACAACAATATTTTCACTTACAAAGGAATTCCTTACGCAGAAGCCGACCGTTTTATGGCTCCTGCCAAACCAAAACCTTGGTCTGGGGTTCGTGCATCTTTGGTTTATGGCCCCGTTGCTCCCTTACTCGACCCAACTACGAGTGTACAAGATGAAGGTGAATTCATTTTTCATCACGATTGGGGATTCACCAACGAAGACTGTATGCGATTGAATGTTTGGACTCCTAATATTAACGATGGCAAAAAACGTCCCGTCATGTTCTGGATTCACGGTGGAGGTTTCACCGCAGGTTCTTCGCAAGAATTGCCTTCGTACGATGGTGAAAATTTGGCGAAAAAAGGCGATGTAGTAGTCGTTTCTATCAATCATCGTTTGAATATTTTGGGTTATTTAGATTTATCAGCTTACGGTGAAAAATATAAACAATCGGCTAATTTGAGCATTTTGGACATGAAAGCAGCTTTAGAATGGGTGAAAGCAAATATCGAAAATTTTGGTGGCGACCCAAATAATGTCATTATTTTTGGACAATCGGGTGGCGGTGCCAAAGTGAATACTTTAATGGCTATGCCTTCAGCAAAAGGACTTTTTCATAAAGCAATCAATGAAAGTGGTTCATTCAGAACGGCCATGTTAGAAAAAACGGATACGCAACTAATTGCTTCCGAAGTCTTGAAAGCCCTTGATTTACAGCCAAATCAAGTGGATGATCTTCAAAAAGTACCTTTTGAAAAATTGAGTTTGGCGGGTAAAAAAGCGCTAAAAATAGTAGCTGACAAAATGAAAGCTGAAGGAAAACCGGTTATTGGTTTTGGATTAAGCTGGGGACCAAGCCGTGATGGAGAGGTTTTACCCTATCAGTTATTTTCAAATGAAGCTTTTGAAATGTCTAAAAATATTCCTTTGATGGTGGGTACAACAAAAAATGAGTTTACGCCGTTTGCGGGTATGGCGACTTTTAATAGTACTAAAGAACAAGCCCTTGAAATTATCAAGAAGAAATATAATACGAAAGCGGATGCCTATTTGGAAGCGGTCAAAAAAGCATACCCCAAAGATACCAAACCATCTGATTTATTAGATATTGACTTTTCTTTCAGACCGGGAGCCGTTCTTCAAGCGAATCAAAAATCGGCTTTGAGTGGTGGTGCGGCAACTTATATGTACTTATTCTCATGGCAATCGCCCATTATGGATGGAAAATTCAAAGCAGTTCATTGCATGGAATTACCTTTCGTATTCAACAATATTGCTCGTTGCGAAGAAATGACGGGCGGTGGAAAAGAAGCGTATGTTTTAGCAGATAAAATGAGTCAATCGTGGATAAATTTTGCTAGAACCGGCAACCCAAATCACCCAGGATTACCCAAATGGGAAACTTATGATGCAGCAAAAGGAACCACAATGTTTTTCGATAATACTTGTGAAATTAAACACAATCATGATGCAGCCTTGTTGGAACTTATGAAATAGTAATAAATCGTTTTATCCTTCAAACAAAAAATACTCGCTCAAATTCTGGGCGAGTATTTTTTGTATTTTATAAACGAGTTAGTTTCTCATTTTATACTACCATTGATTATCATCAAATTAGATTGAATCTTCTGCAGTATCTTCTTTCTTTGCTTTTTTCGCTTTTTTCACTGGCGCTTCTTCAACAACATCAGCTACTGGAGCAACAACCTCAGCCACTGTCGCTGGAGCTTCCTCCGCTACAACTGCTAATTTTGTAGGAGCAACTATCATATCACCCAAAGGAAGGATTTCAACGAAAGAACGCCCTTTAAATCCTTTTTTGAAATGGACTGTTCCGTCAATTAAAGCGAACAAAGTATGATCTTTTCCAAGACCAACACCAGGCCCAGGATTATGAGCTGTTCCTCTTTGACGAATAATGATATTGCCAGCAATTGCTGGCTGACCTCCGAATATTTTTACACCGAGGCGTTTACTGTGGGACTCACGGCCGTTCTTAGAACTACCCGCACCTTTCTTATGTGCCATTTCTTAGTAAGTTTTTTTATCGATTATATATTTTAAATGATGATTGAAAAGTAATGAGTGGAAAGTTTTCAAAAACTGATAGCACTCAATAACTCATAATTCATAACTTATAATTTATAACTATAATGTGATTCCTTCGATTAATACTTTTGTAAAATTTTGACGGTGGCCGTTTTGCTTTTGATAGCCTTTACGACGTTTCTTTTTGAAGACCAGAACTTTCTCTCCACGTACGTGAGCTAAAATTTTACCTGATACTGTGGCACCTGCTACGGTTGGGAGACCTACTTTGATGTCCCCGTCATTATCGACAAGAAGAACCTTATCGAAAACCAGTGCAGCGCCTTCCTCGCCCGCCAAACGGTGGGTGTAGAGGAAACGGTCTTTCTCAACTTTAAATTGCTGACCAGCGATTTCTACGATTGCGTACATTTGTAAATGTTTAAAAATGAAATTTTAATTTGGGTTGCAAAGGTACAGCTTTTGTTTTGAATTCTGAAAAGAAACGACTACTTTTATTTGAAATTAAAAGCATTTTATTTCCCCATAACCTATTGTTTAATAATGAGTTATGAAAATAAAGTTAAATCAAAATCGTTTTCAATATTACTCGACTTATTCTTAAAATCTAAAAACAATCCTCATGTTTCTGAAACAAAGTGCTTTCATATTTATATTTGGACTTTATCTATCTGTATTTCAAGCATTTAGCCAGTCAGAAAAAGTGCGTGTGATTCGTTTTGAGGATTTACAAAAACAAATAAATAATGTATCAGATACGACTTTGGTAGTACATTTTTGGGCAACTTGGTGCAGACCTTGCATTGAAGAATTACCCAATTATGAAAAATTGAGTCAGGAATTTGCCACGAAGAAAATTCGATTTATGTTGGTAAGTATGGATTTTCCCAAAGATTTAAAAAGTAAAGTTGAGCCTTTTGTTACTAAAAATAACATAAATTCGGAAGTTGTCCTATTGGATGAACCCGATTATAACGCTTGGATTGATGACATTGACAAAGAATGGTCAGGAACGATTCCGGCCACTTTAATGGTGAATTTGAATATGAGAAAAAGAGTGTTTTTTGAAGGACAAGCTAATATGGAGAAATTTATGGAAGAATTAAAAGAAATGACTCCTGCCATGGGAGCGAATTAGTTGTGATTTAATGAATTGTGATTGGTGATTAAATTCTCCACGCAATTTTTAAATCGCAACTCACTAAATCACAAATTGTAAAAATTACTAATAATTAAAATGAAAAGAATCATGAAAAAAGTATACATTTTGAGTTCGATGGGCGTATTGTTCATGGCACTTACAGTTATATTTGCTTTTAAAAATAGTGCCGATATTATTATTGATAAAGGTTACGCCATTGGTGATGTAGTGATTGATTTCAAACTTAAAAGTACGTCAGGTGGTATCACTTCCATGGCTGAAAACCGTTCTGCGAAAGGCTATATCATTGTTTTTACGTGTAATCACTGTCCATTTTCAAAAGCTTATGAAAGTAGAATCATGGCTTTGGATAAAAAATATGCTTCACAGGGCTACCCAGTTTTAGCGATAAATCCCAACGACCCGACTGCTTATGAGGAAGATACTTTCGAGAATATGCAGGCCGTTGCTAAATCAAAAGGTTATACATTTGAATATTTGCAAGATGAAACACAATCGGTGGCTCGTGCATTTGGGGCTGCTCGCACGCCTGCTGCTTACGTTGTGAAGCGTGAAGGGGATAAGTTCATTATGCAGTATATCGGTGGAATTGATGATAATACCCAAGATGCCAATGGAGTAACAAAACGTTATATTGAAGATGCGGTAAATAGTCTTTTGGCGGGAAAACCTGTAGTCGTAAACCTCACAAAATCAGTGGGTTGTGCGATTAAATGGAAGGGGGTTTGAGATTAGTTACTGGTAATTAGTTATTGGTTATTTTAGGGTGAAACGGAAGTAATTCTCTTACTAATTTCCAGTAACTAATAACCAATCACAAAAACTGTCGATTCGCACAAAAATAAGTCGTTCTCCCGCCTAGTTTCGAGATGCTGATTTTATCACCGCACGCCGCACAGTTATCAGCCCTAATGTCTTGCAACCCCGCTTTTCCCCAGCCACGGGCATGAATGAGAAAATTTTCAGGAAAATCGTCATAATTTGCTTGTGAATCAATGGCAGTTTGAATGACCAATCGCATGGATTTATGGATTTCAAGTATTTCCTTTTCGGATAATTGATTAGCTTTTTTCTCCGGATGAATTTTAGATTGATAAAGTACTTCATCCACAATCCAATTGCCAATTCCTGCTACGGTTGACTGGTCTAATAAAACAGATTTTATGGGTGCATTCTTCTTGTTGAGCGTTTTTGACAATTCCTCCACCGTGATTTCCAAAGCATCTTTATTGATTTTTTTGCGGGATAGATATTCTTCAATATCCTCCTCAATCCCGATTCTTTCAAATTTTCTTGGACATAAAAACCCTAATTTAAACCCGTTGGCAAACTTAAAAATGATTCTTGCAAAACGGGGCGTATCTTCATCGTCTTTGAAATAAGCCAAATCGCCCGTCATTCCAAAGTGAAAATGTAACCAATAAGGAGCATCCAACTGAGCAAATAGATTTTTACCCACCCGTTTTGTACCGATAAATTGATGATTTTTTAATTGCTGATTCAGCGTGTCGTAGTCAGTAGTTAGCAATTTTGTATCCTCCACATAAACATCGCTAATGGGCTGATAAAGGCTAGTTTCTTCAAAATATCGACGATAGGTTTCTACTTCGGGGAGTTCGGGCATGAGGTTGAGGGTTTTTAGGGAGAACTGGTTTTTGCGGGGATTTGTTTGGTAATGTTAAACTATCTGCTAATTCACACATTACTAAAAATCACCTTTGACTTCTTTAATCAGCTTTTTTTAATATCACTATCTTTAACAGTCGAAATTTCTGATTTGTCGTAAATACTTATGAATTATACTTCTTTTTGTTCTGTGATAACATAGGTAATTATTCTTGCACCACCACTTTTACCACTATTTTTACTTTCAATAGCAAGGCTAACTTTGTAGGTACTATTCCCAAAATCTATTCCCTGAGTAGGATTTTCAGACAATAATTCTTCAAATTCAATCAGTTCATTGACAAGAGATTTATATTTCTTTTTCAGCTTTTTAACTTGTCGTAAAAATCTCGGTGTGGGAATAACATCAAACATTAAGCGCTTCTTTTAATGACATTTTCTTCCATTTCCCTTGTTGCATTTGTTTAATTTCACCTAATGATGCCTTTAAATCTCTTTTCACCTTCAAAAGTTGTTCATATTTATTAAATTTCTCTTGTAGCGAGTCCCAATCTTCCACGGGCATTTGGACTAATTTACGTCCTGTTATATCTGTAATATATTGAATATGTGATGTTTGCATTTTGATAAATTAATTTTTAAATAAATATATTTCTGTTTTACACAAACAAATCCTCCGCCTTAATCTCAAAATCATCAAGCACAGGATTAGCAGAACAAACGTCAGATTCCTTACAAATTACCACGTTTTTGGCTGAGGTATAAACTTCTACCATTTGGTAATCTGGATAAATTATCCACGTTACTTTCACGCCATTTTTAAAATACTC
>JBBAKZ010000140.1:0-7673 GCA_040403275.1 Arcicella sp.
TAATCCACTTAGTGGTAAGTTTCTCGATTTCTGCCTGCGCATTGGTATATTCAGGCATTTTTGAAGTAATATATTCCGTATCAATATAACCAAATTTCTGAGCCTTCAAGGTTAGCGTAGCACAAAAGAAAGGCAAAATTAGCAAAAATATCTTCTTATTCACGGCTTTAGTAGTTTAAAGTTTTACACGATGTTTTCGTTTCATTAACGTATCCACAACTTTCATATTGCAAGCCTCAAATATTTAACAAAACTTTAACAGTTGATAGAGAACAGATTTTAAATTAAGGAATACCGATAGAAGTTAATGTATTAGCGTATTATCTATATCCTCGAATTCTGTTCTCTATCGAGTTAAATCTATCTAATCTGCTGACCGATTGAGAAAGTAAATGCTTGACGACCTCCGTCCGCAATTCCTGGTATTTTATCAAAAGCAAAGCCATAATCAATTCCAATCATACCGAAGGCAGGCATAAAGATTCTTGCGCCAAAACCCGCTGATTTGTATAATTTGAAAGGATTATAATCTGTATAGTTAGCAAAATTATTGCCCCCTTCCGCAAAACCCAAAAGGAAAATGGTCGCCGATGGATTTAAAGATACGGGATAACGAACTTCCATGACAAATTTATTATAAGCAACTCCACCCGCAGGCACCGTTCCTTGCGAACCTAAAACTCTGTCTTTATATCCACGCAAAGCGATAATATCACGACTGATTACATTATAACCCGTTTGCATACCTGAACCACCTAAGTCAAAACGTTCAAAACGAGTAATGTCTTTATTGGAACTGTAAGAGCCTAAGAAACCCATGTGGGTTCTCATGTGGAATACTAATTTGCTGGTAATTGGTGTAAACCACGAAGCATCAAACATCCATTTGTGATACTCAATCAAGTTTTTATTGTCCCCGCCAAGCAATGAATAAGGAGGTGTTAAAGAGGCTGTCAAAGAAAAACTCGACCCAGAACGTGGGAAGGTCGGATTATCAATACTGTTTCTTGAAAAGTTTGTTACAAAAGCGGCTGAAACTGACTGTCCTTCTGGATACCCATAATAAGGCAAGTTCAATACATCAATTAATTGGAACGATAATGAATTACTCAATGAAAAATAATCATCGGGCCATTTTAAACGTTTTCCTAAACTAAAAGACAAAGAAGTACTATTAAAGTGCGCTTCTGATTGTGCAGTCGAAGCACTATCCGTTGGAGAATTTAAGTTCGTTCCAAAAGAACCACCGTAACCATAAGGACTGCCATACCCGCCGCCGTAGCCACCGCCATACCCGCCACCAAAACCGCCGCCATACCCGCCACCGTAGCCACCACCGTATTGATTAGCACCGCTTAACTGATTATATTGTTGAATTTTATATGGATAAGAAATGCTACGACTTAACGTAATAGAGAACGAGTTTGGTTTTTTACCGCCCAACCACGGCTCCGTAAATGACAAAGAATAATTTTGGAATGATGAACCGTTGGCTTGAAAACGTACCGACAGTTTTTGTCCATCACCGGAAGGAAGTGGTTTCCACGCACTCAAATTAGTAATATTTCGAGCCGAAAAGTTATTGAAAGTTACGCCCAATGTACCCACAAAACCAATATAGCCGCCCCATCCACCTGATAATTCAATTTGGTCAGAAGGTTTTTCTTCTACATTGTATTCAATATCAACCGTTCCGTCGGCTTTTGGAATTGGATTTGGCGTAATTTTTTCTGGGTTAAAATATCCAATCGTTGAAAGTTCACGAACGGTACGAATGATGGCTGATTTACTAAATTTTTGACCGGGCAGAGTTCTAATTTCTCGCATTACCACGTGATCAGAAGTTTTTGTGTTTCCGTTCAAAATTACTTTGTTGATAGTCGCTTGCTTTCCTTCAGTCATTCTGAAAGTAATATCAATAGAATCTCCGGCGACGGCAGTTTCAACGGGTTCACATTGATAAAACAAATATCCATTATCCATGTACGCCGAACTTACGTCTTCTTGGGGTTTTCCGTTCAAGCGTTTTTCTAAATCTTCAACGTTATAAACGTCCCCTTTTTTGATGGCCAAAATTTCGGATAAAACACTGTCAGGGTAAATATAATTGCCTTCCCAGTAAATATTGCGGTAATGGTATTGTTTCCCTTCCTCAATTTTCATTAAAATTTTGACGTATTTATCACCATCTTTATAAACTGAATCCATCAAAATTTGCGCATCACGGTAACCTTTTTTATTATAAAATTCAACTAACTTAATTTTATCTTCTTCAAATTTCTTAGGAATATATTTTGAAGGAGTAAATATTTTATAAAATGCTTTTTGCTTCGTATTTTTTAATTTCTTACGCACTGTTGCTTCGGATAATTCTGTAACGCCCTCAAACTTAATTTCTGAGATTTTTACTTTATTTCCTTTAACAATATCAATTTTCATGGTCGCATTGTTGCCACGAGACGAATCCGTTTTTTCAGTAATTTTAATGGCTACATTCAAAAAACCTTTATCCTGATAAAATTTACGAATCGCTAAATCGATATTTTTTTTAACCGTTGCGGTTACAATTTTTCCCTTGTAGGCTTTCACTTTATCATTCAAGGTTTCTTGTTCCCCTTTTTTAATACCCGTGTATTGCAGTTTAAAAAGTCTTGGTCGTTCTTTAATGACCATATTAAGCCAAATTTTATCCCCTTCAATTTTAATGGCATCCACTTCCACTTCTTCCAAAATTCCTTGCCCCATCAATTTTTTAATAGCCGATGTAATGGCATCTCCTGGCACTTTTATTCTATCACCTACTCGTAAGCCCGACAATGAAATCATTGAATTTCCATCGTAATACTTTGAACCAGTGGTAGTTATCTCCGCAATTTCGTATTCTTTGGGTTCGGCGTAGTTTAATTCGACGGAACTGGGAGCGGTTACCGCACGTTGTCCCAAAGCCCCTCGCAATTGTGCCTGCGAGAGAAAA
This sequence comes from Arcicella sp., assembly GCA_040403275.1. Classification (GTDB taxonomy): domain Bacteria; phylum Bacteroidota; class Bacteroidia; order Cytophagales; family Spirosomataceae; genus Arcicella. The sequence continues at coordinate 2,975 of JBBAKZ010000140.1, forward strand.
GAGAGTAATAGAAAAGGAAGTAGTAAAGTATATTTTTTCATTTTATAATTAGCTTTTAGCATTTTGCTTTAGGCCATTGTTTCTTGTGTAATTAGTATTTTAAAAGTAAACGAAGCCATTTGAGCCAGTTTGCATTAATTTAATTTCAACTTTTCAACTGTTCTGAAGTCTTACCAAATCTTCTTTCACGGTCCTGATAATCCAAGATTGCCTCATGCAGATGTTCTCTTCGGAAATCTGGCCAATACAAATCTTCAAAAACAAATAATTCGGCATACGCCAGCTGCCAAAGCATGAAATTACTGATTCGGTGGTCGCCTCCCGTTCTAATCATTAAATCTGGATTCGGAATTCCTTTGGTATCTAATGACTTTTCAAAAACTTCTTCATTAATATCTTCTACTGATATTTCCCCTTTTTGAACTTGTTCAATTAATTTTTTAGTGGTGTTTACAATATCCCATTTACCACTGTATGAAAGCGCTAAAATAACTGTCAATCCCGTATTATTCTTCGTTGCTTCAATCGCACTTTTTAATTCGTTTTGGGAACTGTTAGGTAAGGTATGTATTGCGCCGATGGTATCTAAACGAACGTTGTTTTTTTGCATGGTTGGCAGTTCGTCTTTGATGGTTTTCACTAAAAGCATCATTAAAGCATCCACTTCTGCTTGTGGGCGATTCCAATTTTCGGTTGAAAAAGCGTACAAAGTCAAATATTTTACGCCTAATTCGCCACTTCCTTCAATTACTTCTTTGACCGCTTTCAAAGCATTTCTATGTCCGAAAACTCTGTCTACAAAACCTTGTTGTTTTGCCCAGCGCCCGTTCCCGTCCATAATAACGGCAATATGTTTTGGCAGATTGTTTTGGTCTAATTGTTCCTTCACTGATTTAACACAATTTAACAGAATGGTTTTTTATGGTGTATCATTTAGCTTACGTCACGAAAATTTTATTCTTTGTAGAGCGATAACCAATCAATATTATTTTCTGTAGTGGATAACTTTACAATAATTCTATTTTTATGATAACTAATTAATAATCAAAAAGTTAAATAATTAATTTATCAGCAATTTGACTTAAAAAAATTAGCTTTTGAGCCCGTATAAATTGATAATACAAATTTACGGAATAATGAGATAGGATAAAAGGAGGAAGAGAATTAGGTAGAGGATTTGTCGTTGATATTTATGTCTTAAAACGACTGGTGGCATGACTTTACGTCGTGTCATCAGACTATATTTTTATAAAATATTCTTTATTTCGGGCAAATAATTCTTATAAATTTGTAGGTAATTCCTACTGAGGTATAATAATACATATCCCAACGAGAATAATCATTCTGTTCGTTTCGAGGCAGTGCTGGATTATCGCCGCCCAAATTATCCAGATAATCGGTAAAGGTTTTGCGAGTCCCAAATTCAAGGTTCAAATCCCAGGGCCCCGAAAGATTATATTTGATACCTACGCCAAAAGGAATAACAATTCCCGCTTGTTTATAGTCAGAAACGGGCGTATCACGGGGCGAACAACTCATAAAACCTACACCACCAAACACATAAGGCGACCAATCTTTGTGCAATCTGCTGTATTGATAACTGAAAAAATTATATTCCGTAATCAAACTGACCTCCCCAATACTGGTTTTGAAAGACTTCCCTCGCAATTTATTGAACGTATCGCTCACATCGTTATCATTCGCATAAATTGACCCTAAATTAGCGCCCAAACGAAAGGTAATATCTTTTTTTAGATTATAACGAAGTAAAATATGACCGCCTAATTGTGCAAAAGAAGGGTGTAAATCAGGGGAAATATCTCCTTTATAATTCATCGCTCCTAAACCTCCACCAATCTCTATTTTCTGAGACAAAGCATTGATATTTAGTAGTATAAAAAAAATAAAAAAGAATTTTTTAAGTAATTCCATGCTTATAAAAAAGTCAGACAAATAAGTAATTAGTTAAATCAGTCGGTAGTAGGCAGTGAAAAAAAAATTACTTTACTTGCTGACTACTGCCAATTGAATTACAACGTACTTAATTCCTGACTAATATATTTAAATTTTTTACCGAGTAACTGGACATCTGATTTTCCCAGGAATATGATAAATCAACTTGAAAGTTGTCAGCATATAACTGTCATTATATTTCGGATTACCACGTTGGTCTTTTTTATCAGAAAAACCTTGAACTGACGTTACGACCGTGAATGGGTCTAATCCCGAAGCAGGGGTATATAAACCTTGGCTCGTTAAATAATTGGCCACGCCGTTGGTGCGGTCAACGCCACGATTGGCAGCAAATCTCTCCAATGTTCTATTACCCATATCACGTGCCAGAGGGCTTTGTCCAGCCAAATCCAATGGGTCAGCATAATTTCCATGTGCGTCATCCAAATAATCAGTCAACGTATATCTATAACCTAATTCAAAACCTAAATCCCAGCTTGAGTTCAATTTATATCGAACGCCAAAACCGATTGGGAACGATAGACTAATCAAAGAGTAAGGCGTTGAATAACCTGGCAAGCCTTGCCCTTCCGTATTTAAAGGTTGTAAACGAACCCAATCTCTATTTTGATAAACACTACTATCTGGACGAGCAAGAGGGTCGTGGGCAAATACGGCAATACCGCCAAAAATGTACGGAATGATTGCCTCACGGCGTAAATAACTACGTTCTGTACGCACTAAATCATACTGCCCCACAATTGATAATTCTTTGATATCATTTCTAAAATGAAGATTTCGCATAAAATTGGCTTGATAACCCGCTACACCATCCATAAAACTATCATCGCCCGAAATTCTGGCCCAAGTAAGTCCAAAACGAACGCCAAAGGTTGGTGAAATCTGACGGGTGAAATTGAAGTTGGCATTCCAACGCATTCCGTTGAAAGTTGATTGGACAATGCGTCCATAAGGCGATAAATCTCCGTAATAACTGGAAGTTCCAAACCCTAAACTTACGGTTGAGGTAGGCTCAAAAATACGGTTTTTGCGTGGTTTTTCTTTACTCCCAAAGAGGTTTGAAAACTTAAACTGGGCTACGACTGATTGCGAACTTAGGGCGGCAATCAACAATAAAATCAGTAATTGGGTATGTTTTTTCATATTTATATTGAATCGAAAATTTCGACAAAGATACCTTTTTCATTTATTAAATTTTTAACGTAAAAAAAAGAAGTTTGTTATGCTGGGTAAATAGTTTTTTTACATCGAAAATAATGCCATTTTTAGCATTGACCTATGAGCTGTGAGCTATGAACTGCAAAGCGTAGATTTTTTCATAGGAATCTATCAAGAATGATGTTTATAGATTTTGCTTTACCCCTAAAATAAATATGTTAGCATTCTCAGTATAAAACTCAAGGCTTGAGACTCAAGGCTCAAAGCTTTTTCTTAAAATATGTTAAAAACCAAGAAACCAATGCACCTTCCAAATAGTTTTTACGTTAATTTAGTAGTCATAAAAATCACAAATTTTTAATTCAAAAATAGATAAGAAAAATGGAAATCAAAAGTAATTTAAAAACCCTTGCGATTGTCGGAGCGTTGAGTAGTGCAACCACGCTCGGAGCTTATAAATTGTTCTTGGAGGAATCGCCGTCGGATGCTGTCTTTACCACAAACCCTTCAGCCTTTACTCGCTTGGTTTCGGATGTTTCACCGACAGCACCAAGCAACCCGGGTGATTTTACGTATGCTGCCGAGAAAGCAACTCCTGCGGTTGTGCATATCACCACTAAAATGACTCGTAACGTTAGTCGCCAAATGGTTGACCCTTTTGAAGATTTCTTCGGTGGTAATCCTTTTGGAGGCGGTGGTCGTCGTCAGCAACCAGAAGCACAAGAAGCATCAGGTTCAGGCGTAATTATTAGTGTGGATGGTTATATCGTAACCAACAATCACGTGGTGCAAGATGCGGATGAGGTGTCGGTTATTTTGAATGATAAACGTTCTTACAAAGCCAAAGTAATCAGTACTGACCCTTCAACGGATATTGCGGTTATTCAAGTGAAAGCTACCAATTTACCCTTCTTAAATTTTGGCGATTCGGATGCTATTAGAGTAGGCGAATGGGTTTTGGCAGTTGGTAATCCGTTCAATTTAGAATCAACCGTTACGGCAGGAATTGTGTCGGCAAAAGGTCGCCAGAATATTATTGATCGTGATAAGGATGTGAATCCTTTAGAATCATTCATTCAAACGGACGCAGCGGTTAATCCAGGAAATTCAGGCGGTGCTTTGGTGAATTTGAAAGGAGAATTAATTGGCATTAACACCGCCATTTATAGCCGTACTGGTCAATTTGCAGGATATTCATTTGCTGTACCCGTTGGAATTGTGAAAAAAGTTGCTGCCGATTTAATAAAGTACGGTAATGTTCAACGTGGCTATTTAGGCGTAAATATCAGCGAAGTAAACAGCAAAATGGTTGAAGAAAAAGGCTTGAAAGTGAATGATGGCGTATATGTAGGTGGCTTTCCAGCGGGTGGAAGTGCAGCTCAATCAGCGGGTTTGAAAGTGAACGACGTGATTATTAAAATTGATGGCGTGCCAACGGGTTCTCAATCAAAATTAATGGAAATGGTTGGTCGTAAACGTCCGGGTGAAACAGTCGTGGTAACCGTTAATCGTGATGGTGATATTAAAGATTTTAACGTTGTTTTAAAGAATAAAGATGGCAATACAG
>JBBAKZ010000141.1:0-7672 GCA_040403275.1 Arcicella sp.
CCTTTTTCCGTAGCTAATGAGTTGTGAATCAGTAATTTATAGCTAAAATTTGGCTCTTTTCCTTCCTTTTTTTTCTGTTCAATTTTCTCCTTCGTTTTCTCTTGGCGCTTAGGCGACAAAAAGGCAAAGAAGGTTTTCATATCAGTAAATTTGATGATGCTTGTTCCTTTTTCAAGTCCGTCTTCCAAGCGAGTGAGGTATAAACCTTTTGAAAACTCATTGCAATTATTGGAATAATTTCCGACTAAAAGCGTTTCTTTTTCGTTAAGAGGCAACATTTTCCCACTGATAAAACTCAAACTATTTCCTTCCAAATCAGGCACGTGGATGGTGCGTAAAGATTTCCCCTCGGCCGAATAACTTTGAATTGCCAAGCCACATTTCCCTTTTCGTCTTTCTTTCACGATAACATTTACTTCATTTCGTTTTTCATCCACTTCCAAACCATTAATTTCCAAATGGTCATCGTAAAGTCCATGCAAAACAGTTCCTTTTTGATGGAAAAATGAGAAGGAAATAACAATTGGTTTTTCATAATAACTTCCACCCAAAAAGGCCGTATTTTCTAAAACTTTGAAGAATTCGACATGAACATTTCCTAATAATTTCCCTTTAAATTCGTCAATCTCACCCCTTTCTAAATCCAATCGAACCACGATAATTTTGGGTGTTTCGGGTTCTTGAAATAACCAAAATAGATAATTTTCATTCTGATATGACATCACGGATTCAAAACCCGATTCTAAATTTATCGAAGTTTGCCAACGTTCCTTGAGATTGGTGTCGTATCGGTAAAATACCCAATTCGCCACATTTCGATTAAAAAAACCTTCCTTTCGCAAGGTCAGCAACATCCCATTTTTATCCAAAGGCAATACCGAAATGGATTCCTCAAATTTGGAATCTTTGGGAATATCAATTTGTCCAAGTTGACTGAGTTGAGCCAGAGCAGAAGCAGAAAATAGCCCGAAAATTAGTATTTGAATTAGATATTTCATTAGGTAATATTTTGAATGTCTGGTTCTGAACGAAATATAAATAAAAAAACCGACAAGTTGGCTTGACGGCTTCAAAACCCATGAGTTATGAAGCACGAAGCCATCCTACTCGAAACGTCCGAAACGTTTGGGTAATACAAAATTAGAAGAATAATCGTTTTAAATCAAAATATTTACCTATAAAAAAGTGATCGCCCGTAAATCGACCACTTTTTTATTTTTATCTTTGGGGGGAATTTGAGTTTACTTTACTAAAATTAATAAAAACAACCAATTATTTTATAGAAAACCTCCGCTGACCCCTATCCGCAATCGAGTGTCTCATAGTCTTGCGTCTAAGACGCTAATCACAATACAACCCCGATTGCAAATCGGGGTTAGCAAATCGAAAGAATTACAAAAATAAATGAACATAGAAAAAACAATACAAAACCACATTGCCGCAGCGTTGAAAGCGGAGTTTGACGTAGAAGAAAACAATATTTCGCTACAACCTACCAAAAAAGATTTTGAGGGGTCATATACCTTCGTGGTGTTCCCGTATGTTAAAGCATTGCGGAAGTCGCCCGTGGAGTTAGGGAATGCCATCGGTAATTATCTTGTGGCAAATTCAGGCGTGGTGAGTGCCTTTAATGTGGTGCAAGGTTTCTTGAATCTTTCCATCGCTGATTCGGCTTGGATAGATTTATTTACGGGAATTTTCAAGGATAAAACCTTTGGACAATTACCCGATAAAAATGAAACGGTAATGGTGGAATATTCTTCGCCAAATACCAATAAACCGCTTCATTTAGGGCATTTACGAAATAACTTTTTGGGGTTTTCAGTCGCTCAAATATTGTCTGCTAACGGCTATAAAGTTGTCAAATCGAATTTGGTAAATGACCGTGGCATCCATATTTGTAAGTCGATGTTGGCGTACCAAAAATTTGGTAACGGAGAAACGCCCGAAAGTTCTGGCATGAAAGGCGACCATTTGGTGGGTAAATATTACGTTGAATTCGACAAGAATTATAAAGTCGAAATCAAGGCTTTGGAAGAAAAAGGTTTGTCGGAAGATGATGCCAAAAAACAAGCGCCGTTGTTATTAGAAGCCCAAGAAATGCTGTTGAAATGGGAAAATAACGACCCTGAAACCATTGCTTTATGGGAGAAAATGAACGAATGGGTTTTTGCAGGATTTAATCTGACTTACGAGAAAATGGGCGTAAGTTTTGATAAAATTTACCGTGAATCGAACACCTATTTATTGGGTAAAAAATTCGTGGAAGAAGGATTGAAATCGGGCGTATTTTTCCAGAAAGAAGATAATTCGGTTTGGATAGATTTAACCGACGAAGGGCTCGACCAAAAATTGGTGCTTCGTAAAGATGGAACTTCCGTTTATATCACCCAAGACCTCGGCACGGCAGAATTGAAATATAATGATTTCAAAATGTCAAAATCGGTGTATGTGGTTGGAAATGAGCAAGATTACCATTTTGAAGTATTATTCAAAACCATCAAAAAATTAGGTCGCCCGTATGCCGATGGACTTTATCATTTAAGTTATGGAATGGTAGATTTACCATCGGGCAAGATGAAATCTCGTGAGGGAACGGTTGTTGATGCGGATGATTTGATGCAAGAAATGACCGATACTGCTCGTGAACGCACTTTAGAATTAGGCAAAACCGAAGGCTTTGCACAAGCTGAGGCAGATGAATTGTACGATACTTTAGCAATGGGGGCGTTGAAATATTTCTTATTGAAAGTTGACCCTAAAAAGAGAATGTTGTTTAATCCCGAAGAATCTATTGATTTTCAAGGACATACGGGAACATTTATCCAATTTGCTCATGCTCGAATTTGCTCCATTTTAAGAAAAGCACATGAAAAAGGTATAATTGGAAAAACAACTGATTATCCTGTTTTGCAAGAAACTGAAAGAGATGTGATATATTTGTTAAGTCAATATCCACAGATTTTAGCGGATGCAGGCCGTGAACTTTCACCCGCCTTAATTTCGTTATTTGCTTATGATTTGGCAAAAGCTTACAGTCGTTTTTATAACGAAGTAAATATCTTCAATGAGACGGATAAAAATGCCCAACAGTTTAGAGTTGCATTTTCGGGCGTAGTTGGTGAAACAATTCAGAAGGCAATGAGTTTATTAGGTATTAAAGTTCCTTCGAGAATGTAAGCGTAGCACTTTGACCTGTTTTAATGGCGTAAATAACAGGTTAAAATCTGTGCTAATTGTATGAACAAAAAAATAATTATATCAATCATTTTAATCTTCACAACCGTTATGTTACTAAAACTCATGAAAATAGGTTCATTGTTGGGAGCTTTGGCTGTCCCATTTACTCAGAATAATTCTGAGAAACGTCCAGAGAATTTTACGGTTACCGCCGCAAAAACAATATATGATTTCAAAATGAAGTCATTGGAAGGCAAAGAAGTTGATTTGTCAATCTATAAAGGCAAAAAAGTAATTATCCTAAATACAGCTTCAAAATGCGGTTATACACCACAATATGAAGTTTGGGAGAAATATTACGAAGCCAATAAAGACAAAGTGGTAGTTCTAGGTTTTCCAGCGAATGAATTTGGCGGACAGGAACCTGGTACTGACGGAGAAATTGCTACTTTTTGCAAAAAGAATTATGGCGTAACTTTTCCAATGTTTTCTAAAGTTGTCGTAAAAGGAGATGGGAAATGCGAATTGTATAAGTTCTTAACTACCAAGTCATTGAATGGTTGGAATGACAAAGAACCCTCTTGGAATTTCTGTAAATATATTATCAATGAAAAAGGAGAATTAACCCACTTTTTCGCATCGGGCGTAAAACCTGACAGCAAAGAATTTATGGAAGCCATTAAATAATCGGTGAACGGTGAACGGTACACGGTTAAAGGCAAAATAGTAGGTCTTCAATCTTTCACCGTTCACCGTTCACCGTTCACCGAAAATATGAAACATTGGATTTCTGCGGCTCGTCCACGAACGTTGCCACTCGCCCTTTCGAGTATTTTGATGGGTAGTTTTTTAGCGGCAGGTTCGCACGCTTTTTCTTGGACAACCTTTGGATTAGCCGTCCTTACAACCACTTTTTTGCAAATTCTTTCCAACTTTGCCAATGATTATGGCGACACCGTCAGTGGCGTTGATACCATTGAAAGAACCGTTGCCACTCGTGCCGTTCAGACCGGAGCCATCACTCGTCAACAAATGACAAGAGCCATTATTTTGATGTCCATTTTGTCATTTATTACGGGTTCTTTCTTGATTTATGAAGGACTAAAAGACACCTCAACACAAACCATCATCGCCTTTTATGGCTTAGGAATTTTGGCCATTATTGCCGCTATCACTTATACCGTTGGAAAAAGACCTTATGGATATATGGGTTTTGGTGATATTTCTGTGTTGATTTTCTTTGGTTGGGTAGGCGTGTTGGGTACGTATTTCCTTTTTACCCACGAAGTGAATTTATTAATGTTTTTACCAGCAACCTCGTGTGGGCTTTTTGCCGTTGGGGTACTGAATATCAATAATATAAGAGATATCGAATCAGATATAAAAACAGGCAAAAATTCCATTCCGGTACGTTTAGGTAAAGATAAGGCCGTGATTTATCATTGGTTTTTATTGATTGGAGGTTTTGTTTCGGCAGTAATTTATTCATTATTAAACCACTCAGAATTATTGAATTGGGTATTTTTAATAACCCTTCCGCTTTTAATTAAAATTGGAATAGGCGTTTCAAAAGGACAAACGCCCGCTCAAATTGACCCATTTTTAAAAATTATGGCTTTAACAACCTTATTGTTTGTCATTACTTTTGGCATTGGACAGGTGTTTTAATAGATATTAGAGAACAGAGAATAGACTTTAGCGTTTTATCAAGGAACTTTTAGGGCTTATTCGTAGTTTTGAAACAGACTATTGATGAGTCAGAACTAAATTCATTATTCATAACTCATCATTCATAATTAATTAAAAACATGGTAACAGTAACCGATATAGCAGCCAATAAAATCATAGAACTTCGTCAAAAAGAAGGGCTTACCGATAATTTCAATGTCCGTGTCGCCGTAGAAGGTGGCGGGTGTTCTGGTTTGATGTATAATTTGGATTTTGCCTCAGAACCGAAACTAACCGATATGATTTTTGAAGATAAAGGGGTGAAAATTATGGTAGATAAAAAATCTATCCTTTATTTAGCCGGCACAGAATTAGATTTTTCGGACGGATTAAACGGAAAAGGCTTTCAATTTAAAAACCCAAATGCTTCCCGTACTTGTGGATGTGGTGAGAGTTTTGCGGTATAATATTTGAGTAAAAATATACACGAAAAGTCCCTACAAATTTTGGTTTGTAGGGATTTTTTGCCTTAAAATTTAGTAGTAATAATCAAACATATTCGATAAATAAAACAAGAAATTACGCTAAATGTCCTAATTTTGTATTCAACATACAATTATAAAAACCATGACATTTTCCAAAATAACGGGAATTGGGCATTATGTGCCTGAAAACATAATCACTAATCAATACTTAGAAACATTAATGGATACTTCTGATGTTTGGATTACCGAGCGGACGGGGATAAAAGAACGACGTTATTTCACTTACGGCAAAGATACCAACGCTTCAATGGCGGCGGAGGCTTCAAGAATTGCCATCGAAAGAGCAGGAATTACAGCCAAAGATATTGACTTTATCGTTTACGCAACCATTACGCCCGATTATTATTTTCCAGGACCAGGTTTTATAATGCAACGTGAATTAGGTATGCAAGGAATTGGCGTTTTGGATATTCGTGATCAATGTTCGGGGTTCATTTATGCCCTTTCAACGGCCGACCAATTTATTAAATCTGGGATGTATAAAAATATTTTAGTGATTGGTTCAGAAATTCAGTCAACTTTTTTGGATACCAGTAATGAAGGGAGAGGAGTCGCCGTAATTTTTGGCGACGGAGCGGGAGCCGTAGTTTTGCAAGCCACTGAAAATGAAGAACATAGAATACTTTCAACGCACCTTCATGCGGACGGAACATTTGCGGAGGAGTTATATGTAAAAGACCCGGGCAGTAGTCGTCCGAAACGTTTTTATGATGATTTGTTGGATGATAAGAAAACGGGAGATGTTTTTATGAATGGTAGTACCGTTTTTAAACACGCTATCGTTCGTTTTCCAGAAGTAATTCGGGAGGCTTTGGATAAAAATGGTTTGAAACCTGAGGATATTGATTTGTTAGTACCTCATCAAGCCAATCTTAGAATTTCGGAATATGTTCGTCAGCAAATGAAAATGCCCGAAGAAAAAGTGATGAATAATATTCAAAAATACGGAAATACCACGGCGGCATCTGTACCTATTGCTTTGTGCGAAGCATGGGAGTCTGGCAGAATTAAAGACGGTGATTTGGTATGTTTAGCCGCTTTCGGAAGTGGTTTTACGTGGGGGTCAGCTTTAATTCGTTGGTAAAAATTTCGATTTACGATGTTCGTTTTTCGATGTTAGAGTATAGAAAAGTCCTTAGAAACTAATTCTAAGGACTTTTTATTTGCCATATTAAAATTCTAATTCCTTCACATCTTTATCGGCCATTAATTTTTTTACTAATTTATCGTGCTTTGAAACTCTCCCTCGAACCGACCAATTACTTATTAATAAGTCCTTTGTGATGGTTTGCTTTTCACGTTTCGCCGTTAAGTTACATTGTTCAAAAACATTTTCTAATTTTTTATATGTCTCTGGTGAATAATCACAGACTATCCTATAATTGCGAGTACGTCCGTATTTTTCCATCAGCACTTCCAATTTTACGAATAATCCCAAAACAATATAAACTACAATTGTTCCTAAAAATGACAATAATATGTGTCCATCTCCAATCGCCATGCCTAATGATGCTGTTACCCAAATAATGGTAGCCGTGGTCAGGCCTTTCACCCGATCATCCATTTTGAAAATCACGCCTGCACCCACAAATCCAATGCCAGTAACCACGTTTGCGGCAATACGGTCCGGAGAAGTTTTCATACCCATTTTTTCTGAAAGTATCGTAAAAATGGTACATCCTACCGAAATTAACGTAAAAGTTCTAAGTCCTGCTGATTTACTACGATACTCTCTTTCAAGACCAATCAACGCACCAACAACGGTTGAGGCTAATATTTTGATAAAGTCATCATTATTATAAAAAATATGCTGGAAAAGTATTTGTATGTCACTCATGTCCTTTAGAAATGTGGCGTAAACAGAGTAATAGCCGTAACGTTAAATACGTAAACGGCTATTAGTTTTGATATAATTATCAAGAAATTTACCTTAAATTTTATCAGTAGCCATTACCATTACTAATTGTAAACGTGCCACAATATCATAAATTTTCGTTAAATCCTGAACTGTTCTATCTTGGGCAATCCTCAAAATAACCGTTTCAGAGCCTTTTTTCTTTGCTTCAGTCCCTAAATAGGTTTCCAAATTTTCGAATGGCACAAGCACATCATCCACAAAATATTGGTTTTCTCCATCCACCGTTACTCTGATATTTTCCTTTGTGGTTGTTTGTTGAGCAGATGAAGATTCTGGCAAAAGTAATTTTATGGCATCGGGACTTGCCAACGTTGAAATCATGAGGAAAAACATCATGAGGAAGAAAAGAATGTCAGCCAAA
>JBBAKZ010000142.1:0-4466 GCA_040403275.1 Arcicella sp.
CGCTTCGTTCAGCATAAAAATTCCTCTCTAATTCCCTCTCACCGTCGGATACTTAATTCCCAATTGCTCCATATAACTCTTATATTTCGTTGGGTCATAATAAAATTTTTGAAGTTCGGGTTTAAATTTCTCCATCACTTCTTTATTTATCGAAATGGCTGGTTTGTCGCTTGGCGCAATTAATGGCTCGTATTTTTCGGTTTGTGTTTGCTCTTCACGGTAATATTTCCAAGCATTCGTCAGCAAATCTGGTTTTACCAACAAATCCAATAAAGTTAAGGCTTCTACTTTTGCACCCGCCGTACAACCTTTGTGCGCAATGGGCGTTGCCATTGAAATAGCGTTTGCCCAATGGTGTCCCGGCAATCCCGGAATATTGGCGGGATAACCCAAAACAATGGTTGGCATAGTCCAAGAAATATCCGCAATATCATCCGAACCACCGCCCATTTTTATGGCTTCTGGTTCGGTCGTGGAATCGACTTTCATCGCTAATCCATTTTTTTTAGGGGCATTTAATTCTTTTTGAGTAGCCGTTGCCAACAATTGGTCTTCGGCCGACCAAACGGGTAAACCTACTCTTTTGATGTGTTCAAAAGCATTTTCTGCCATTGGTCGGTTAAAATGTCCCGGCCAAGCACAACCAACTACTTCATGCGTAACTTTGGTATCAGTCATCATAGCAGCACCTTCAGCGATTTTTTTGCCGTATTCAAATAATTCTTTGATTTTTGGATACGTTCTTTCTCTAAAATAGTACCAAACTTGCGCTTTTGAAGGCACAACGTTTGGTTGGTCGCCTCCGTTCGTGATGACATAATGCGAGCGTTGCGTAATCCCAAGGTGTTCACGTTTATAATTCCAACCTACATTCATTAATTCTACCGCATCGAGTGCTGATTTGCCTCGCCAAGGATTCATGGCGGCGTGAGCTGCCTCACCTTCAAAATTAAATTTTACGGATACCAAGCCATTATAGCCCGTATCGCCCCATTTTACGGAAAGATTGCTATTGACATGGGTGAAAATACAAGCGTCAATATCTTTAAAATGTCCATCACGCACGTAGTACGCTTTTGCACCGACCAATTCCTCCGCAACTCCGGGCCAAAGCATGATTGTGCCTGAGATATGTTCCCGCTCCATGATTTTTTTCAAGGTCAAAACAGCAGTAATATTTAAAGCCTGACCCGAATTATGTCCTTCACCGTGTCCAGGAGCTCCTTCTACAATCGGGTCGTGATAAGCAACGCCGGGTTTTTGAGAAGCTTTTGGAATGCAGTCAATGTCTGAACCAATCGCAATGACAGGTTTCCCGTTTCCCCATTTGGCCATCCAAGCGGTTGGGATTCCAGAAAGTCCTCTTTCAATGGTAAATCCTTCTTTTTCTAGCAAAGTGGTTAATAATTTATAAGTTTCAAATTCTTGGAAACCTAACTCGGCATAACTAAAAAGTTGGTCATTGAGTTGAGCGGTAAAGAGTGCTTTTTTGTCAATCTCTTCTAACATTTCTTTTCGAAGACTTTCTAATTTTTGATCCGTCAGTAATTGATTAGGAGCGGATTTAGTCTCTTTTGTGGCTTTTCTTTGGGCATAAACACCTATTGAAAACAGCGAAACAGTGATAAGTAAAAGGGTTTTTTTCATGTTGATAAATTTTGGTTGAAATATTTATTCAAGATAGTATTTTTTGGGGATAAATGGAAATATTTCATGGGCGTTCAATATTCATAAGACAACCGAAATGATGCTCACTTTCGTTAATTTGGGTATAAAATGAAAATGAATTGTTTCTTGAATTATGAGGATGATCAGTTAAGGGAAAACTTATTTTGCCAGTTCTTAAATATTTATTCCCTATTTTTGTGGAACCACAGGTGAATTCTTGTGGTTTTGTTTTGTTATAAGAAAAGGCTGATCCAGTTAGAACAGCCTTTTTTCTATGGATTAAAATTTGAGAATTTCTGTCTTCTAGCCTGTGTACACTCAAAATCAATTTGTAAATTTATTCATTATTTAAAAATCAATATTCTTTCCTTTAAAAATCATGACAAAATCCATTGTATTTATTTCATCGCTTGGCATTCTTTGTGCCAGTTTTATTCAATTGTCAAAGCCCGTCGTTTCTAAATCCCTGGTAACTGAACCAGAAAAAGTCTTTAACCAATATTGTTCGGGTTGTCACGGTGAAAAAATCGAAGCGTTTGTGGATAGATCTTGGAAACACGGTACTTCAAAAGAACAAATTGTTGCCAGTATCACGAATGGATATACCGATTTGGGAATGCCTGCTTGGAAAGGCGTTGTGAATGAAAAGGATGTTAATTTATTAGCCGACGAAATTACTAAATACATCGGAAAAGTAAACGAATATAAGATATCAAAGAAACCAACTTCTAATATATTCAAATCGGAAAATATGACCGTTTCATTGGATACAATCGCCACGGGATTTGAAAGTCCGTGGGGTTTTGCTCAATTGCCCGATGGTAATTTTTTGATTACGGATAGAGTAGGGGTTTTGTATTTAGTGGATTCAAAACGTAATAAAACCATTATCAAAAATGCGCCAAAGGTACTCGCTGAAGGGCAAGGAGGTTTATTAGACATAGAATTACATCCAAAATACGCCGAAAATGGTTGGATTTATATGTCGTATTCTAAATTCAAAGAAGAAAATAATGAGAAATTAACAACTACGGCAATTGTTAGAGGAAAAATTAAGGATAACGAATTGACGGAAGTGCAAGAAATCTTTGAAGCATCGCCTTATACCAAAACAAAACACCATTTTGGTTCAAGAATTAAATTTGATAAAAAAGGGTATTTGTATTTTACCGTTGGCGAACGTGGCATGGAAAAAGTTTTTCCACAAATTACTGAAAATGATAATGGAAAGGTTCATAGATTGAATGACGATGGTTCTATTCCAAAAGATAATCCATTTGTTGGGAAAGGGAAAAGTAGAGAAAGTATTTATAGTTATGGACATAGAAACCCCCAAGGTTTAGCTTTAAACCCAACAACGGGCGAAATTTGGGAAAACGAACACGGTCCACGGGGAGGTGATGAAATTAATCTGATTCGAAAAGGGGCAAATTATGGCTGGCCAGTAATTTCTTACGGAATTAATTATGACGGAAAACCAATTACTGACATTAGTAAAAAAGAGGGAATGGAACAACCTGAGACGTATTTTACCCCCTCTATTGCGCCAAGTGGAATGGTTTTTGTAAACAGTGATAAATATCCAGCTTGGAAAAACAGTATTTTAATAGGTTCGTTGCGATTCAATTATTTAGACCGAAGCATCATGAAGGGCAACAAAATTACGGGACATGAAAAACTATTGGTAAACATCGGCCGTATGCGAAATATTGAGATGGGAAAGGATGGTTATTTGTATGTAGGAATTGAAAATCCAGGAATGGTATTTCGATTGATACCCGTAAAATAGGTTTGCTTAATTATAAATTGCGATTGGCTTAACTTCCCGAAAGTTTTAAACTTTCGGGAAGTTAAGCCAATCAATTAAATCAATTAATGCACCTCAAATACCTCAACTTCTGAAACATCCACTAACATATTCTCGTTAATCGAAATAAGCGAAACTAATTTTGTTTCATTAATCAAAAGTGGGTCATATTTTGCGCTTACTCGGACGTAATTTTCCGTAAACCCTTGCATCATGCCATTTTCGACATCTTCTTCAAATAATACTGTGAAATCTTTGCCAACCTGTTGTTCGTAAAAATATCGTCGTTTTTTATCCGACAAAATATGCAACATTTTTGAACGTTCAGCACGTTTTTGTGGAGCAACGACAGGTTTGATTAATAAGGCGGCTGTATTTTCTCTCTCTGAATAAGTAAAAACGTGTAAATAGCTGATATTTAATTCGTTAAGGAAATTGTATGTGTCTAGAAAATCCTCGTCTGTTTCGCCCGCATGCCCCACAATTACGTCCACCCCAATACAGCAATGCGGCATTAATTCTTTGATTTTCGTAACCCTATCAACGTATAATTCTCTTTTATAACGCCGTTTCATCAAGCCCAACATTTTGTTTGATCCTGATTGTAAAGGAATATGGAAATGGGGAACAAAACGTTTTGATTGTGCCACAAATGCGATGGTTTCATCCGTTAAAAGATTGGGTTCGATGGAGGAAATTCTGAATCTTTCAATACCCGCTACTTCGTCCAAAGCCTTTACTAAATCTAAAAATGTCTCTTCTCGTTTGCCATTTCGTAAACCAAAATCGCCAATATTTACCCCCGTTAAAACGATTTCTTTTACGCCACTTTCGGCAATGACTTGGGCTGCTTTCACAACATTTTCAATCGTATCTGACCGACTTGCCCCACGTGCCAAAGGAATTGTACAATAGGAACAAGGATAATCGCAACCATCTTGCACTTTTAAGAAGGTACGTGTGCGGTCGTTGAGCGAATAGGAAGTATGAT
>JBBAKZ010000142.1:4476-6081 GCA_040403275.1 Arcicella sp.
GTTCTTTTACAAAACCATCCAATAAATCAATCAATTGAAATTTTTCTGCCGCTCCCAAAACAGCGTCAACGCCTTCAATTTCAGCGATTTCTTGGGGCTTGAGTTGGGCATAACAACCAATAATGGCCACGTAGCCATCAGGATTTATTTTATTAGCTTCTCTGACAATTTTCTTGCACTTTTTATCGGCATTTTCCGTGACAGAACAGGTATTGACAATAAAAATATCGGGCTTTTGGTTGAATTCCACTTTTTCATAACCTTTAGACTCAAACATTCTGGAAATGGTTGAAGTCTCAGAATAGTTTAATTTACAGCCTAATGTATAAAATGCTACTTTTTTCATAGGGCAAAGATACGGAAGTAATAATCTACCACAAAAAAAGCCCGTTCAATTTGAACGAGCTTTCTAGTATGATAATGCTCAACTGATTAAACGCTAGCCGTTTTAACCGTTTTGATAATACGAGCCGCCACTTTATATGGATCAGCGGCTGAGTTTGGACGACGGTCTTCCAACCATCCTTTCCATCCTTTTTGAACTGCCGCTATTGGAATACGAATGGAAGCACCACGGTCAGAAACTCCGTAAGAGAATTGATCAATTGATTGCGTTTCGTGTTTTCCAGTTAAACGTAAATGATTATCAGCACCATAAACTTCGATGTGTTCTTTCACAAATGGAGCGAATGCTTGACAAATAATATCGTAAGTTTCTTTGTTTCCGGCCGTTCTCAAAGCAGTATTCGAGAAGTTAGCGTGCATTCCTGAACCATTCCAATCAGTATCTCCCAATGGCTTACAGTGATAATTTACCCAAACACCGTGTTTCTCACAAATACGCTCCAACATGTATCTTGCAACCCAGATTTGGTCACCAGCTTCGGCAGCTCCTTTTGCAAAAATTTGGAATTCCCATTGTCCAGCGGCTACTTCGGCATTAATTCCCTCAATGTTCAAACCTGCTTGAATACAATACTCTAAATGTTCTTCAATAATATTACGTCCGTAAGCATTTTTGGCACCTACTGAACAATAATATTGTCCTTGAGGAGCTGGGTAGCCATTTGATGGGAAACCCAAAGGCAGATTTGTTTTCATGTCGTACAAGAAATATTCTTGTTCGAAACCAAACCAAAAATCATTGTCATCGTCTTCAATTAAAGCACGTCCATTTGATTCATGAGCATTTCCTTCAGAATCTAAAACATCGCACATCACAAAATAAGCTGGAGTTCCCATTAATGAACGCTCTGGATCTGGACAAATGAAAACGGGTCTCAATTGGCAATCTGATGAACCACCAGGAGCTTGTTGCGTTGATGAACCGTCGAATGACCAGATATCGCAGTCTTCTAATTTTCCACTAAAGTTTGTTTCAACTTTAGTTTTGCTACGAAGGGTTTGAGTTGGTTTGTAACCATCGAGCCAAATGTATTCAAGTTTAGCTTTTGCCATGACTTTGAAATGGGTTTTTAATTTATTTGGTTATTTTTTTAAATTTCTACTACAAAAGTAAACGTGAAAATTGAAAAAACACAAATAATATTAAATAATTATTATTTTTTTGAACCTAAGTATTTATAACTATTTTTTATCTAAAAT
>JBBAKZ010000142.1:6091-7653 GCA_040403275.1 Arcicella sp.
TAAAATTCGCACTTTTTCAATTTTGATTTATTTCAATATTAGTAATTTATATTTTGTCGTAACCAAATATACGGTATATTATTTGGAATAAAAAAGGATTGACAGAATTAAATGTATATTTCTTAGAAAAATTAAATTTTTTCTTGGATAGATGAATCAATACTAGAAATGTAATTTTTTGACGATTTTGATTGAGAGGATTTACTGATTATTTATCCTTTCAAGAGGATTTGATTTGGGGATTTTCCGAGTAAATAAACTGCCTATTTTTCGAATTTTTAGGGCTAAAAAAATATTTAATTATCTGGTCATTGATATATTCCCTAAATTTTTGACGTATAAAAACAAGAAAAAATAAATTTTATCTTACTTTTATCGTACAGTTTTAAAACGAAAAACAAATAGAAAAAAAATATATGGCGATTGCAAGATTTAAAGCCCTTGAATTAGCACAGTCTCGACAAGCGATTCATGTGAAAATTCCGACTGAAAAAGTTACCGATTATTACGGAAGTAACACCTTTAATGACGAAGTAATGCGTTCATTGCTGAGTCCAGAAGCCTACGCAAAGATTACAAATGCCATTGAGGACGGCAAAAAAATTGACCGTGAAGCCGCCGATGAGGTTGCTGCCGCCATGAAATCTTGGGCTTTAACAAAAGGGGCAACTCATTACACCCATTGGTTTCAACCACTCACGGGAACTACGGCTGAGAAACACGATGCTTTTTTTGACATTACCAACAAAGGAAAGGCAATGGAGAAGTTCAAAGGTTCATCGCTTGTGCAACAAGAACCCGATGCCTCTTCTTTTCCGAACGGAGGCATTCGTTCTACGTTTGAAGCCCGTGGTTATACCGCTTGGGATCCATCTTCACCCGCTTTTATCATGGAAAATACCGCAGGAACGGCTACTTTATGTATTCCTTCGGTATTTGTGTCCTATACAGGTGAAGCGTTAGACTACAAAACGCCCCTTTTGAAATCGGGTGAATTAATTGACAAAGCGGCAACGAAGGTAATGAATGAATATTTCAGTCGTGAGGTCTCAAAAGTAACGGCAACTTTGGGTGCGGAACAGGAATATTTTTTGGTAGACGAGGCTTTGTATAATGCACGGCCAGATTTGTTGATGTCGGGCCGAACCGTTTTCGGACATTCGCCCGCCAAAGGTCAGCAATTGGAAGATCATTATTTTGGTTCGATTCCTTCAAGAGTAAATGCTTTTATGGTTGATTTTGAAATAGAGGCTTTAAAATTAGGAATGCCCGTTCGGACTCGTCACAATGAAGTTGCACCTGCACAATTTGAAGTTGCCCCAACGTACGAAGAAGCCAATTTAGCTTGCGACCATAACGCACTGTTAATGGATTTGATGAACAAAGTTGCCTCAAAACACAAAATGAGAGTACTTTTTCATGAAAAACCATTTGCAGGAATCAATGGTTCGGGGAAACATAATAACTGGGCTTTGGCAACGGATACGGGTGTTAATTTATTAGGTCCTTCGTCTAAACCGAAAGAAAATTTACGTTTTCTGACATTTTTTGTCAATACTATC
>JBBAKZ010000143.1:0-7619 GCA_040403275.1 Arcicella sp.
ATATTTACGAACTCAAACGCAAAGCATTCAAGCTTGGTATTGATATTAGTGGCACTGGAATAAAAAATAACTTCGCCTCACCTGACCCTGCCGTAAGAAAGGCAGATGTAGAAAGAGCCAAACAATGGATTATTGTTGCCGAAAAATTGGGAGCTCCAGTTTTGCGTTTATTTGCAGGTGAAATTCCAAAAGGTTATGAAAACAAATGGGATGAAGTAGCAGGTTGGATGATAGAATGTTATAAAGAATGTGCAGCTTTTGGTGCCCAACATGGGGTAATTATTGGTATCCAAAATCATGGTGATATGTTACAAACAGCCGACCAATGTATAAAGGTTGTTAAAGCTGTTAACTCAAAATGGGCAGGCATTATTTTAGATACTGGTAACTTTAAAGTGAAAGACCCTTACGCAGACATTGAAGCCGTGATTCCTTACACGGCAAATTGGCAAGTAAAAGAAAGTGTATTTGGTCTTGGTAGCCCAATCAAAACGGACATTCCACGCTTTATTAAAATTTTAAAGAAAAGTGGTTATCGTGGTTATATTCCAGTAGAAACTTTGGTAGTAAAGGGTATTCCTTATGACCCATATCGCTTAGTTCCTGAATTATTAAATGATTTGAAAACAGCTATTCACGACGAGTTTAAATAAACTTAATAACAGACCAAGAAAAAATTAGGATACTTTTCTCCTAACTAATTTCATAAAATTAATTTCTCAAATAATGAAGTTTCATTTGCGACTTGAATCCACCAAATTAAATACTTGACCAAATTAAATTTACCCGAAGCGCATAGGAATATTATTGTAACCATTCACTATGATGAACCCATAAAATTCACACATCAGGCATCACCTTGGTCTGTGAAAAATAAAAATATTAGAGATTTGGAATGGAATAATACCCCAGAAGAAGAAGTCGCAATTCAAAAGGACTTTGATTTTGCTGTGGTATGGGCTATTGAGAATAAAAGGCCCTTGCATTTAGGCGAATTTGGGGTATATGAAAAAACAGGAATGGAATCTCGAATTCGTTTGACAAACTATATAGCACGACAAACCGAAAAGCGAAATTGGAGTTGGAGTTATTGGGAATTTAATGCTGGATTTGGTATTTATTATATGGATAAAGCCGAATGGAAACCAAGTTTACTGAATGCGTTAATCCCCCAAAAAGAAAAAAATGACTGAAAAAATAATTCGTGCTGGTATTATAGGTTCCGGTTTTGCTGCAAAGTTTCATTATGACGCAATCAAACGGATTTATAGTGCCAAAGTTGAAGTTGTTGGGGTATTCGCAATCAATAAACATAGGTTAAGAGATTTTGCTCAACCAAGAAGTATTACGAGTTTCGAAAGTATTGAAGCATTGATTGAAGTATCAGATATTGTTCATGTGTGTACACCCCCATCTACCCATGAACAGTTGGTTATTGAGGTATTGAAAAAGGGTAAGTATGTAATTGTTGAAAAACCTTTCACTGGCTACTTTGGAGATGGTTCTCTAACATTTAATGGCGATACTTTTCCCCGTGAAATAGGTTTAGAAAATGCGTTGCGAAGTATTCAAAGAATGCTGGCTGCTGAAAAAGAAAGTGAAGGTGCTATCATGTATGCCGAAAATTGGGTGTATGCACCTGCAATTCAAAAGGAGAAAGAGTTAATAATTAAAACGAAAGCTCAAATACTTTGGATACAGGCACAACAATCTCATTCAGGTTCACATTCACTGGATTATGGACAGTGGCATTTATCTGGTGGTGGCTCCTTAATAGGCAAAGGAAGTCATCCAATAGCAGTTGCAATTTATTTGAAACAAGTGGAAGGGATTGCACGCAATGGAAAAACTATCAGACCGGTATCTGTTTCTGCAAGAACACATACTATCACCAGAATGCCTAATTTTCAAAACGAAGGTCATTTAAGGAATACCTATAAAGATGTAGAAGATTATGCAAGCATCAATCTGGTATTTGAAGATGGAACTATTGCAGATATTGTAGCCAGTGAGTTACTACAAGGGGGCGTAAAAAATTATGTAGAAGTTCATGCCAATAACCACAGAACAATCTGCAATATCGGCCCAAATACTGCCATGCAGACGTATAATCCAATTGATGAGAACTTCAAGGATATATATGTAGTAGAAAAAACAGGAACAAAGCAAGGTTGGTCTTTTATATCGCCTGATGAAGCCTGGTTTAACGGTTATCAACATGAAATGGATGCTTTTTACAGAACACTTGCATTTGGCGAGCCAATAGAAAGTAATAGCCAATTAGCTGCCGATGTAATTTCAACTATTTATACAGCATACTTATCGGCAGAAAAAAATGGGGTAGAGTGTCAAATTTTGTAAAAAAAAGTAACGGAAAAAGCAAATATGCAAACAAAATCGAAGGCTGGGGAAAAATACAGATGGGTAATATTGTCATTGGTATTTTTTGCTACCACAATAAATTATCTTGATAGGCAAGTAATTAGCTTGTTAAAAGATGATTATTTAGAACCGTTATTTGGTTGGAAGGAAACCGATTATGCCAATATTGTCATAGCTTTTCAAATTACCTATGCATTAGGTATGTTAGGTTCAGGTTTTGTAATCGACCGTATAGGTACAAAATTGGGCTATGCTCTTTCTCTTGCAGTTTGGAGTTTTGCATCCATTGGTCATGCATTTGCTGGCTCCACATTTGGGTTTAGCATTGCAAGAGGCGTATTAGGGTTTAGTGAAGCAGGAAATTTCCCAGCAGCTATAAAAACCGTAGCAGAATGGTTCCCTAAAAAAGAACGAGCATTGGCAGCTGGAATTTTTAATTCTGGCACAAATGTAGGAGCAATATTAGCGCCACTTACTGTTCCTCTTATTGCAGAAATATTTGGCTGGGAATGGGCATTTATTATTACTGGAGCACTTGGTCTTATCTGGTTGTTTTTTTGGTGGGTACTGTATGAAAGTCCGCAATGTCACAAAAGAGTATCGCCAGAGGAGTTAGCATATATTCAAAGCGACGATAAATATGAAAGCACGAAACCAAATGAAAAAATAAAATGGGTTAAACTATTAGGTTTTCGTCAAACATGGGCTTTTGCAATTTTAAAATTTTTCACCGACCCTATTTGGTGGTTTATATTATTCTGGTTACCCTCATTTTTAAATAAGCAATATGGCATGACCAAAATGGCATTGGCATTTCCTATTGCAGTTGTATATACGATGGCAATGTTTGGTAGTATTGCAGGAGGCTGGCTTTCAGGATATTTTATTCAACTTGGCTGGCCAGTTTATAAAGCTCGCCGTACCTCATTATTTATTTTTGCCATGTGTGCATTACCTATGCTTTCGGCTCAATGGCTGGGTACATTTAGTTATTGGTATGCAGTTGGTATTATTGGTTTGGCAGCATCGGCTCATCAGGCATGGTCAGCTAATATTTTTACAATAGTTTCGGATATGTTTCCAAAAAAAGCAGTTGCATCTGTGGTTGGTATTGGTGGAATGGTTGGTGCATGTGGGGGGTTCTTCGTCAATTTTGGTGAAAAGCTACCTTTGACTTGTAATTACCACTCTCTTTCGGAGAAGTTCAAAACCTGCACGACCATACATTTGTCGCTTAATATTTTTGAGCCTATTGACTTGGCCTTCGACTGGTCCGTTACTCCAATCTGAGACAAAACCCTGATAAACAGCTTGAAAATCCCTTAGAATACCTCTGGCAAATCCTTTGATATTTTCGTTTTCATCATTGATAACTTCATTGCACCAAGCTGCCAATTTATCTCCTTCTTTCTCTTTCATCAGCCTTCTAAAATTTAAAACGGTACCTCTAACCTTCTTAATGATTGGATTATCTTCTAATAATTTCGCTAAATATGCCCTTGGTAACTCCTCTGACCAATCTTTGCGGAAAGTGCTTAACCAAATACTGAGTTGTTTTGAAGAGTAATATTTTACTTTCGCCGCTTCTGGTAAAATTTCAACGACTGTTTTGGGATACTTTTTTACAAAATCATAGACTAATTTAATACTATGTTTGAAACCTTGCTCTTTAATTTCTTCAAACAGAACTTTTACTTTTTGCTCACCTTCTTGCCACCGTTTGATGAGATAGTCTTCAAAATCAAGAAGATTACTTTTTTGATGGCTAACTTTTTGAAGAAACGATGTTCGATTCCAATATCTGTCAATCGTATGGCGAGACATTTTAAGCATTTTAGCAATTTTGCGTTTACTAACTCCCTCACGTTGTAACTCCTTCACTTTAAGAAAGTTATCATGGTATCGTCCAGTTATTACAATATCTTTTTTAGCGATTTCTATTATTTCTGGCACTATACTTTCTAATACTAATTGTTGCTCTTCACTCAATTCAGCAGAAATATCTCTCAAGCTTTCACGCTGAGTATTTAAAAATCCTTCAAAACCTTCGGTGAGGTTTTTTAAAATATGCCAACGGTCGGCTATTTGCACAATCTTTCCATCTGCTTCTGTAGTGGCACTCGCATAGGTTGACGAGCGATCTCGGCTAACCGTTTCAATGGATGGATACTGTTTCAGCCAATCTGTGAGGGTTTTACCTTCTCTGTCGGGTAACAAATCTATCACTTCATTCTTTTCTAAATCAACGATTATCGTCCCATATTTTAATCGTTTTTTAAATGCCCAGTCATCCACACCAATGATTTTTGGCAATTGAATGATTGGAATAGGACACTTAAGTACTAACCTGAGAATGGTTGAAGCACTAATTTTTACATAACACAATTTGCCAATTCTGTGCGCTACATTACCGCCCAATTCAAGTCCCATGGACGATATTAAGTCGTTGAGGCGCTCAAAACGTCTTGAATAAGCATTAAGTTGCTCTTTAAATCGTTCGGTAAAAATTTTACGAGTGCAGTCCGAATTCTCACAAAAGAACTTGCGAACTTGAAGTTTTAACTTGGCAAGTTTACCAGAAACGGGCAAATCTCCAATCGTTCGTGCGTATCTACTATGAATTTTGAAGCTAATAGTCTGACACAAAGGACAACAACTTGAGATTTGACAGCTGCACACCTCGAAATCAATATTTGTAGTAGAATTATGAAATTTGAGTAATGTAAAATCCAGTTCAGATGGCAAAAATAGTGATTGTTTCATGCTCCAAAACTAAGCTAAAAATACAGCTTTCACCAAAATTGACGAAGAACCGATTTGGGCAAAAAATACGATATGGTAAAAGATACCAGTGGTTTCTGGAATGTAACGACCGATGTGATTAGCCGAGGTTTTCATTATTACTCATTAATCATTGATGGCGTGGCTTTGGCAGACCCCGCCAGTGAAACTTTCTACGGCATGAGCCGCATGGCTAGTGGCATCGAAATACCGTACCGAGAAGGTGGATTTTATGCTTTGAAAGATGTTCCTCATGGCGATATTATTATTAAAAAGTATTTCTCAAAAGCGACCAATGCATGGCGTGAAATGTACATTTATACCCCACCAGGATATGATAAATCTTCCGAGAAATACCCCGTTTTGTATCTTTTACTCGGTGGTGGCGAAGACCAACGGGGCTGGGCTTCGCAAGGGAAAACTGATTTGATATTGGATAATTTGATTGCTGAACAAAAAGCCAGACCCATGATTATTGCTATGCTGGACGGCAATTTTTACGGCAATGGTGGCGGAGTGGCCGGCTTTGGCGAACAACAACTGAAGGCTTTTGAAAACGAACTTAAAAATGGTGCAATACCCTTTCTGGAAAGTAATTACAGAGCAGAAACTGATGCTAAAAACAGAGCCTTAGCCGGACTTTCGATGGGCGGTTTGCAAACACTATATGCGGGGATGAAAAACACTAATATGTTTGCTTATTTGGGCGTATTTAGTTCTGGTTGGTGGGCAAATAATACCAAACTTTCTGACCCTCAATACGAATTCATGGCAAAAAATAAAGTAACAATCAACGAAAATATCAAAGAATTATGGATTTCGCAAGGCGGAAAGGAAGACATTGCTCATGCCAATTGCCAAATGATGATGAAAAAGTTTGATGAGATGGGCATCAAATATAAATACAGCGAGTATGCAGGAGGACATTCATGGCCCGTTTGGCGACATGATATTTATATGTTTTCTCAGTTATTATTTAAATAAAGTTTATTCAGCAATTACGTTGATTAGGAATGAGTATTTAACATGCTTTTCATATTGCGATGAAAAAGATATTTACCCTGACTTTTTTTGGTAACTTATTGATAATAAAGAAATTATAAATATTGCTTTGGGTTAGATTCCAATGGTTTACCCAGCCCAAGGTCATATAAAAATTGTTATAGGTTAAAAAAACTAAAGAGAATGACATAACTTATTGGAATTGGAACTTCCCGAAAGTTTAAAACTTTCGGGAAGTTGAGCCAGATTATTGAACTTTAATTGTGAAAAGTTGTGTCGCAGACTATAAATTTTAAATATTATTCCGTAATTCGCATAATTATTATAAAATAAATACCAAAAATTAACATTCAATAAATTATTTATGAAAATCAATTTCTTTTCCAAAATCATGATAGCGGTGCTTTTGCTATCCGTGAATTCAAGTCTATTTGCCCAAAAAAAATGGGGCGGAATGACACTTTATACAGTTAGAAACGAAATGGGCAAAGACCCAAAAGCGACGCTTAAAGCAGTGGCAGATTTGGGCTATAAATACATTGAGGCTGTTGATTATAAAGACGGAAAGTTTTACAGCATGACCCCTGCCGAGTTCAAATCCTATACCAATAGTTTGGGTATAATTCCCATTAGTGTACACATGGGCTCAATGACGACTAGCAATGCGGACGTATTAATAGCTGATGTAAAAGCCGCTGGTTTTAAGTATTTTATCGCTCCCGTTCCTCCAATGGGCATGTTTAACTACGATGCAAAAACCAAAAAACTTACGATGACCGATGACATAGAGAGGCTTACGGGTGTTTTGGATACCATAGCACGAAAAGTGGATGCTGCTGGGTTAAAATTCTTGTA
Source organism: Arcicella sp. (assembly GCA_040403275.1). Classification (GTDB taxonomy): domain Bacteria; phylum Bacteroidota; class Bacteroidia; order Cytophagales; family Spirosomataceae; genus Arcicella. The sequence goes on from JBBAKZ010000143.1 coordinate 7,021, forward strand.
TCATAACCACGCATTTGAATTTGATAAAAATAGCAAAGGGATTGTACCAATCACCTATTTGCTGGAACACCTGGATCCTAAATATGTAAATTTTCAAATGGATCTTTATTGGGTAACGAAAGCAGGGGTCGACCCGGTTAGTTTATTCCAGAAATATCCAGGCCGATTCAAAATTTGGCATGTAAAAGATATGGATGATCAGGGGCGTTTTGCACCCGTTGGTAAGGGTTCGATTGATTTTGGACGCATCCTTAAAAATGCTAAACTTTCAGGCATGGAATATTATATTGTAGAACAAGACCAAGTTTTTGATGGTATGCAACCAATGGAAGCCATTAAAGTAAGTAAAGAAGGCCTAACCAAGTTTGGGTTTAAATAAAATTTTAAAATACAAAAAAAGCAGGGTTCTTGTGAAGAATGCTGCTTTTTTTTGTAAAAAAATTCTCTGTTTATCAGTCTAAATCATTTATTGCGGCTATTTTGTACAGGTGGGGCGTGATATACTGATTTCCACACACCTTTTTCTTTTGCTTTTTTAGCACCATGGAAGTTTTGCAATGCTGTCGCCACTTGAAATATGAGATAGGATTAACTCAAAA
>JBBAKZ010000144.1:0-7602 GCA_040403275.1 Arcicella sp.
GTAGCTGTCTGCAATTTAGCTTCATTAGCGTAGCCAAAATACATAAAGACGAATGAAAGAGGCTTTTTGGTTTTTGACCACGAAGAATTATACCGAGTTACAAAAGTTGCGACCAGGAACTTAAACAAGATTATTGACCGCAATTATTATCCAGTAGAAGAAGCAAGGGTTTCAAATTTTCGTCACCGTCCAATTGGCTTAGGTGTTCAAGGATTGGCCGATGTGTTTATTTTATTGAGAATGCCTTTTGAATCTGAAGAAGCAAAGCAATTGAATAAAGAAATATTCGAGACGCTTTACTACGCAGCGATGGAAGCTTCAATGGAACTAGCCATCAAAGATGGTCCCTACGAAACTTGGGGTGGTTCACCAATTTCACAAGGTATTTTCCAGTTTGATATGTGGGGTGTTAGACCTGAATCAAAACGTTGGGATTGGGAAGCTTTGCGTGCGAAAGTGAAAGAACACGGCGTGCGTAACTCATTATTGGTTGCACCGATGCCAACCGCTTCAACTTCACAAATTTTGGGTAACAACGAATGTTTTGAACCATACACTTCTAATATTTACGCCCGTAGAGTATTGTCAGGCGAATTTGCGGTAGTAAATAAACATTTGCTTCGTGACTTAGTAAAATTAGGATTATGGAACGATTCGATGAAGAATAAATTAATTTCTGCCAACGGTTCGGTACAGAATATCAACGAAATCCCTTCTAATTTGAAGGATTTGTATAAAACAGTTTGGGAAATTAAGCAAAAAGTAATTATTGAAATGGCTGCCGACCGAGGTGCGTACATCTGCCAATCGCAGTCGTTGAATATACACATTCAAGACCCGAACTTTGGAAAACTAACCTCGATGCACTTCTACGCATGGGAAAAAGGCTTGAAAACTGGGATGTATTATCTCAGAACGAAAGCTGCCGCCGATGCCATCAAGTTTACGGTCGAGAAGCAAGCCGAAGTGGCAATTGAGCAAGCCAATGTTGTGCAAGAGCATGAGATGAACTACGAAACGTATGCTACGAATGCGGCAACGGCGAAGTCCTCAGCTACCATGCCTACCAAAGCTGGTTTAGACAACGTACCAGAACAAAACTGGTCGGATATGCAATGCTCAATTGATGACCCCGATGGGTGCGAAGCCTGCGGGTCTTAATAATTTCGTTAACTTTTTTAGAAGCCCTCAATTCTGTTAGAATTGGGGGCTTTTGCCTTGATAAGCCTGTACTCCATACTGCTTTCCCTACAACGACCGAGTTAGCAGACAACAACAAACAATAATTATAAATCCCCACCCCAAATTGCTTTTTACCATTATTGTATATAAATTGTTTAAGATTACCACAAAAACAATTTAACAACGATAATATGAACCAACGTTACCTTTCGCTTGATATTTTTCGGGGAATTACAATTGCAGGAATGATTATGGTCAATAATTCTGGCAATAGTAACTATACCTACGCACCGCTTCAACACGCCCATTGGCACGGATTCACGCCTACAGATTTGGTGTTTCCTTCTTTTATGTTTATTGTAGGCGTTGCCATGCGATTTTCCTTAAAACCCTTCAATTATCGACTCACGCCTGATTTACGGAATAAAATCTTGAAAAGAACGGCGCTTTTGTTTTTGGTTAGCTACGTAATTTTCAACATTCCTTGGATTAATTTTGACATTTCTCATCTTCGTATTCTGAACGTTCTGCAAAGAATTGCCTTAGCTTTTTGTACCGTTTCGTTTATCGTGCTGGCGGTTGAACGAAAATATTTACTTTATTTAGCCCTTGGAATTTTGCTTTTATATTGGGCAATTATGTGGTTTATGGGCGATAGAGGTGTTGAATATGAATTGCTTACCAATGCCGAAAGGAAGTTTGATTTATTGATTTTAGGACCCAATCATTTGTATCATGGCGAAGGTGTGGCCTTTGACCCCGAAGGTATTTTGAGTACACTTCCAGCTTTTGTAAATACGCTTTTAGGCTATTTGACGGGCATTTATATTCAAGAAGCTAAGGAAAATATTTTACCCAGAATCAAAAAAATGGCGCTTTGGGGAATTGGTTTGGTGATACTTGCTTTGATTTGGGACACGGTTTTTCCAATCAATAAAAAAATCTGGACGAGTAGTTTTGTGTTAATTACCGTTGGCTTGGATTTGATAATTTTGTCGATTCTTGTGTGGATTATTGATTTAAAAGGGAATACCAAATGGACGAAGTTTTTCCATGTTTTTGGTATGAACTCAATCTTTGCTTACGGTATTTCCGAAGTTTTTGCCATCGTTTTTGGTTTAATCCCCGTTGTGGAAGGCAATGAAACAATTTCGTTTTCGGATTGGCTTTATTGGCACCTTTTTCATCCCATTTTCGGAAATTCAAACGGGGCTTTGGCGTATGCGGTAAGTTTTGTATTACTCTGCTGGTTTTTCTCATGGATTTTGTATCGGAAGAAAATATTTTTGAAAGTATAAGTTTATTCCCAAGACACATCTATTTAGTTTTGCTACGAAGGTACAAAGTCCCCAAGAAAGAATTTGAATGTTTGAGACTTCGTACCTTTGTTCCAATTTAAAAATTCTAACCAATACCAAAATAAAAAAAGTACTACCTTTGTGTACAAAATAACGTTTCAAAAATTTATGTTTTTAGATAGAATAAAGTCAAAAGAGTCAGGCATATTATTGTACGGAATCACTCCACCAAAAGAACAGGTTGAACCTCAAAGAGTTATTGAAATTGCTGAAAAAACCTTGGCTCGTTTATATTCATTGGATATTGATGCTTTGGTGGTTTATGATGTTCAGGACGAATCTGCTCGAACAACAGAAATAAGACCCTTCCCTTTTTTGAATGCACATGACCCTTTTGAATTTGCCAAAAACCATCTTCATTCGCTTGAAATCCCTAAAATAATTTATAGACCCGCCGGAAAATTCACGAAAAATGAATTGACAGTTTGGGTTGATGATGTAGTTGCTCACGGATTTTATCCCGTTTTTGTGGGTGTACCTGCGCCTGATTTTATCCCAGTGACCACGTTGCCAGAAGCGTACGAAATTTGGCGCAAACATGAAGCCACTTCAGCGGTTGGAGCCGTTATGATTCCAGAGCGTCACGCTGTTTTGAAGGATGAAGACCAACGAATTTTGGATAAAATGTCGTCGGGTGTCAGTTATTTTATCTCGCAATGTGTCTTTAATGTGGATTATGCCAAACAAGTTATTGATGATTTATCAAAAACTTGTGCAGAAAAAAAGGCTGAATTACCCGCCATTATTTTCACTTTAACTGCTTGTGGTTCCCTGAAAACTTTACATTTTATGGAATGGTTGGGCATCCACATTCCTGAAGAATTGAAGGAAGAATTTAGAGCATCCGAGAATATTTTGGAAAGGTCGGTGGAAGTTTGTCTTTCAATCGCCGAAGAATTAATCAGTTATTGTACCGAGAAAGGCGTTCCTTTTGGATTTAATATTGAAAGTGTTGCCATCAGAAAAGACGAGATTGAAGCATCCATTTTCTTGATAAATCGTATCGGAGAAATTTTGAAAGAGCAGGGAATTCGTAAATAATAAGTAGGAAGTAAAAATTAGTTTACAGAATGCAGTAAACTAAACTATGGCTAATTTATACAATTTCAATAACCGCTGACCATTACCGTCAGCGGTTATACTTTGCCTTTTCTTTCTATGTTTTCTATCTTCTATCTTACCTAGATGTTTAAAAATTCCGCCAAAGTAAAAACAAAAAAAGCACTACCCAAAGTACATCCACAAAGTGCCAATAGAAGATTATTAAATTGATTTTTAATTGGTTAGGAGGATTGACAGAATAAATAAACGATTCAATATATGACATTCGTCTAATTGCTTCGACGAAAATTTTTATCAGGAAAAATAAACCTAGAACGATGTGGAGAATGTGTAGACCCGATAATAAGTAAATAAATCCTCTTGCATTTTTTACTTCAGGCGTTGAATTTTGCGCAAAAATTTCCTTCCATCCCCAAAATTGCATCGCAATAAAAACTAATCCTAAGGTGAGTGTAATTCCCATTAATATTCGATAATTCAAGTATTTATCTTGCTTAAAATTCATATTAGCCAAGTGCAAAGTAAGGCTACTAATCATGATCACGAGTGTGCTTATCCAAAATATTTGGGGCAAATAAATTTTCTCAAAACCCGCTTGTGGGCGTTCACGGGCGAGATAAGTTGCCATTAATCCAAAAAACATCAATCCACTTCCGAAGATTGCCATTTGGAGCATAAATTTAAAGGGTTCTCTACGTTTCATAAAATGAACTACGATTCTCCAGAATCGTAAATAAATTAAGTACGATTCTGGAGAATCGTGTTACATTTTTCCTTGCCAAACAGTATACTCAGCAAAGGTTTCTTCCAAATCAATTTCTTCTTCAAAAATCCCAAAAACCGTCGAACCCGAACCCGTCATACTTGCATAAGTTGCTCCGTGGGCATAAAGTTGTTGTTTAAGCATGGATATGGCTGGATATTTTGATAGAAGATGGTTTTCAAAATCATTTTTTACGACATCAATCCATTGATTAACAGGATTTTGCAAAATTTCTCTCAAATCAATTTCAGATTTTGAAGGTTTCACGCCCGAGTAGGCTTCTGCCGTTGAAATATGAATATTTGGGTTTACTAAAACGATATATTTACCCGATAAATCCAAGGATATTGCTAAAAATTGATCTCCTTTTCCAACACAATATTTTGGACGATTTTGGATAAAAAAAGCACAATCACTCCCCAACTTTCGAGCGTAATTTTCCATCTGTTCCGTTGTAAGATGTAACTCGAAAAGGTCGTTTAGGGTTTTGATGGTGAAAGCACAATCTGCCGAACCACCGCCCAATCCTGCCCCAATGGGCACCACTTTGTGGAGATGTATCATCACGGGAGGGATGTTAAAGTCCTGTTTTATAAGATGATAGGCCTTTAAACACAAATTTGTTTCTGGATTTCCAGGAATCGGAATTCCTGTACTTTTAAATGAAAGTTTTTCAGCCGGAAGAATTTCCAAAACATCGCACCAGCCCACGGGATAAAAGCACGATTCAAGATTGTGAAAACCATCAGCCCGTTTTTCAGTAATGTGCAGGCCAATATTTATTTTAGCATTTGGGAAGGTTACCATTAGTGGGGATTAATATTTTGTGAATTTAAGCGAGATTCGTAAATTTAGCTACTAACTAATTCTCGCCCAATTGCTTTCATTGGCTCGTTTTCTATCAACTTGTTCCTTAATCATCAGATTTTTAGGTAGTTCTAAATTGGCATCTTCTTCTAAAATTTGAGTGGCGCACTCTCTGGCAACTTTCAGAATTTCTCCGTCTTTTGCTAAATCAGCAATCAACAAATCAATCACGCCACTTTGTTGTGTTCCAGATAAATCGCCCGGTCCACGAAGTTGTAAATCGACATCAGCAATCTCAAAACCGTCGGTGGTTCTCACCATTGTATCAATTCTAACTCTGGTATCTTTGGATAATTTTACATCCGTCATCAAAATACAATAACTTTGGTCTGCTCCACGACCTACCCGACCACGCAACTGGTGAAGTTGGGAAAGTCCAAATCGCTCCGCACTTTCAATGACCATTACAGATGCATTTGGCACGTTTACACCGACCTCAATCACCGTGGTAGCCACCAAAATTTGCGTTTCTTTTTTTATGAATCGTTGCATCTCAAAATCCTTATCAGCTGGTTTCATTTTACCATGAACAATGCCAATTTGAAACTCAGGAAATGCCCTTGCCATGCTCTCAAAGCCATCGGTTAGGAATTTATAGTCTAATTTTTCCGATTCTTCAATCAATGGATACACCACATAAACTTGTCGCCCCTTATTAATTTCCTCTCTAATAAAACCAAAAACATTCAATCGGTGGGAATCGTAGCGGTGAACGGTTTTGATGGGTTTTCGTCCTTTCGGTAATTCATTAATAATGGAAATATCCAAATCCCCGTACAGTGTCATCGCCAGAGTTCGTGGAATGGGCGTGGCGGTCATTACCAAAATATGGGGATGAATATATTTATTTTTCTCCCATAATTTTGCCCGTTGAGCCACACCAAAGCGGTGTTGTTCATCAATAACGGCCAATCCTAAATTTTGAAATTGCACCGTATCTTCTAAAAGCGCATGCGTACCCACCAAAATTTTCAAAGCGCCACTTCTTAGGCCTTCATGAATTACTTCTCGCTGTTTTTTACGAACTGAACCCGTTAATTTTTGGATGGTAAGTCCCAATAAATCAGCGTAAATTTTCAGTCCGTCGTAATGTTGTTGTGCTAAGATTTCGGTGGGTGCCATTATGCAGGCTTGGGCTTTGTTATCAATTGCCAAAAGCATGCAAATAAATGCCACAATGGTCTTGCCCGAACCCACGTCACCCTGCAATAATCGGTTCATTTGTTTTCCCGATTTCATGTCTTCAAAAATCTCTCGAATCACTTTTTTTTGCGCATTTGTGAGGTCGAAAGGGAGATGGTTTTTGTAGAAATCGGTTACCAAAACGGCACTCGTAAAAACTTGCCCGCTGTAATCAACTCTGCGTAAAAGTTTCTGTTTTATGAGTCTTAATTGATTATAAAACAATTCCTCAAACTTCAAACGGCGTTTTGCTTGATGCAACCATGCTTCCGATTGTGGCAAATGAATGTTATAAACGGCATCTCGTTTGGAGACTAATCGGTATTTCTGGGTAAGACTTTCGGGTAAAGTTTCATGGATATGGGTGTAAGCTTGCTCGAGTAGATTGCGTTGCATATTGGCAATCACTTTAGCATCCACGTAACGCTTTCGGAGTTTCTCGGTTAAGCCATAAACGGGCTGGAAATAGCCGCCTTTTTCGTTATCAGGGTTGAGCAATTCCATTTCAGGATGCTGCATTTGCGGGCGACCATTGAAAAAAGCAGGTTTTCCATAAATTACATATTCTGCTCCCGCTCTAAGATTTCTTTCCAAGAACGTAACTCCCTGAAACCAAGTAAGTTCCATCGTTCCAGAGCCGTCAGTAAATTGCCCCGATAGTCTTGCCTTATGCCCCTCCCCTATTTTCTCCACGAAGCGTAAACGTCCTTTTATTTGGGCGGAATCCATGCCTTCATAAAGTTCGGAAACTTGATGAAATTTAGTCCGATCTTCATATCTGAAAGGGTAATATTGAATTAAATCGCCATAGGTAAAAATCTGCAATTCAGTATTCAATAACAAAGCCCTTGATGTTCCAACGCCTTTGAGAAATTCTACTCGTGTATCGAAAAAATTGGGTTGCATATTTTTTAGGGATTAGGTTATTAAACCTTTAAATTCCAAAGCTTTCTGAACGATTTTATGAACAATTTTGTGAAAATACCACTTTTTACGTAAATTAGTATTCAACCCATACATCCTCACTGATTTAAATTTTCCACGATTCATTTAAAAATATTTTATTTCTTATACTAAAGGAATTAAGTATCTGTTAATCAATAACATAATTCTAAGCCAGATACTATACACTTCCATTAAAATTTATACTATTTTCTATCTTTGCTTTAGGAACAATTGATCCATTTT
>JBBAKZ010000145.1:0-7543 GCA_040403275.1 Arcicella sp.
ATTTCAATTTGAGCATTAAAAATACCATTCGGTCTTGGTCGATGATGGAAAGTATTGTTTCGTTGGTGGGAATTATTGGGGTAATGATTTTGAATTTTGTGGTGTAGAAGAAAATAGACCACGGATACCACGGATTTTATTCAATGCAGTGTTTAATATATTTCTGAATAAATTTCATCATCAAATATTTGATTGGGGAACTTCCCGAAAGTTATTTCTACTTTCGGGAAGTTGAAAATACGGTACTCAAAAAGTGTATTAAATTCGCAAAATCTGTATATTCCGTAGTCTAATTGTTATCGTTTAATCTGTTTCTTCTCCACCTCTTTCGTCATTTTCTGACCCAACTCTGGCGTAATCTCAAAGGTTTTATAAATCGAAAATTCATCAACCGTTGGATTTAATTTTTGGATTGCGGGGTGTTTGGTATCAAATTCTCTATCCCCAATAATTGTATTATATTCCGCTTCTTTCAGTCCGCCCATATTGTCTGAATAATCGTTAAATCGAATATTTACATTTTTATTGGCTAGTTTTCCTCCTTCCCAGCTCACCACATTTCCTCCTAAATCCCAGCCAATTCCGGTAATGGTAAATGTTTTTCCATTCAATGCAATTACCTCCGACATTTTCATCCCAATTCGTAAACCAAGTTTTGAAACCCAAGGACTACTTTTTTTCAATTTAGCATTTTCATCCAATTTACCTCTCACGACAACATCTTGAATTTGTTTGAATTTATGACCATCTTGCCAATAAATATTGACTTCGTTATCCGTATTTCCGAAAAGTTTGGTGGTTTCAAAACTGCCTTCGCCAGATTCTATTGAATCAATTTTTACAATATTCTTAATGCCATATTTCTTTTCAAGTCCTTGTAAGTCAACGCATGCCAAAACATCTTCAATGTACATTACCTTTGATCTTGACGTATCCGTACCGTTTACTTCAATTAAAGTATCGGTGGTTTCAAGGGTAGTTTTTGTCTGAGAACATGACGTTGTCAGGGCTAAAAAAGCAAGGTAGTAAATTGTTTTTTTCATCTTATTATTCATCTAAATTGATTACTAAACCATCATAAGCCAATTGGATAAATGCTGGTAATTCTTCATTAACCTCACGATGTAAACCCATTTGGTGACTTATATGCGTAATAAATGCTTGTTCGGGAGCAATTTTTTTCAAAACTTCCACGGCTTCCGATAAGGTAAAATGTGATAAATGAGACTCTCTGCGTAAAGCGCCCATTACGACCACTTTTGAACCTTTAATTTTTTCAATTTCTTTGTCTGAAATAAAATTAACGTCTGTAATGTACGTAAAATCTTTTATCCTAAATCCAAAAACTGGTAATTTAAAGTGCATCACTTCAATGGGAGTAATGTCGATTCCTTCAACTTGAAAAGGATGGTTTTGAATTTCGTTAAGGGTAATTTGGGGAGTTCCTGGATACTTTATTTCGGTGAATGCGTAGTGAAATTCGGTCTCGATTTGTGCTAATACATTTTTCCTACCGTAAATGGGCATATCACGTTTTTGGAAAAAGTTGTACGCTCTCACATCGTCAAGGCCAGCGGTATGGTCTTTGTGTTCGTGGGTAAAAAGAATGGCATCTAATTTTTTGATTCTTTCACGCAACATTTGTTGGCGAAAATCAGGACCAGCGTCCACAACGAAACTATTTCCTTCCACTTCAATGTGGATGGAAACTCTTAGTCTTTTGTCTCGAAAATCGAGGGACTGGCAAACCTCGCACCCACAGGCAATTACGGGAACGCCCTGAGATGTACCAGTGCCTAAGAAGGTAATTTGCATAATAGGGGTTAGGGGTTAGGGATTAAGGGTTAGAGGAGAGCGTGCTAACCCCTAATCCCTATCCATAACCCCTAAAATTATTCCGTTAAGGCTTTAACTTGTGCAACCAGTGCATCGAAATTGAGGGGTTTTGCCAACATATCGTCGAAACCTGCTTCTTTAAAATCGTCCATCGAGTAATTCCGGGCATTTCCAGTAATGGCAATCATAGGCAATTTAGCTTTTTTCTCATCTTTCAATCCACGAACAGCTTTCGCACACTCCATTCCGTCCATCACTGGCATATTGATGTCGAGCAAAAGAATATCAAAATCTTCTTTTTCAAGGGCATCTAATACTTGTTGACCATTTTTTACTGAATGAATTTCAAAGTTTTGAAACTCTAATATTTTCTTAGCAAGGTTTTGGATAACAGAGCTATCTTCGGCAATCAAGACTTTTTTCATATTAAACTTAAAATTAATTATTGTGGTAAAGATAAGAAACGAGAATCAATTATCTATTAGGGATGAATGATATGTATTAAATCATCCCCAATATTTTTTGCAAGTGGTTCATTTTCAAAAGATTATAAATTAGTCTATTTATAATAGGTAATCATTAAAACCTATGATTATAAACTTAGTATTGGCTTTTCTACCCATTTTTACAAACTAAACGAGGTTTAGAAAGCACCAAACAGTCAATTTCTGCCAATTCTACTTCTCCGGGTAATCCGAGCGTTCGAAGGTGATTTTCGATCGAGTCAGGATAATTTTGAAACTAAGCTAAAGCCAAAAGCCTATGACCGTAATTGGTTGAAATTACTTAATTTTCTAAAATGAGGATAATGTTAAAGCAAAAATTTGAGATTGAGTTATAGGCATAAGTTAAAAGCATTTTATTTATTTAAGTGTCTGATTTACAAATATATACATTGTTTTCGAAATAAAAAATGCAGGTTGGCATTTACATTAAAGGTTAATCCAACCTGCATTAGTTATTCTATGTCATATACGATTGTAAAGGAATTCGATTTAATCTTTTTCCCGTTAAATTAAACACGGCATTCGCAATTGCCGCCCCAATCGGGCCAATGGGAGGTTCGCCAACGCCCCGAGGACTTTCGCCAGTTGACAATAAAACTACCTCAATCTGTGGTGCATCACGCAAATAGGCCATTGGATAAAATCCGAAGGCATTTGGTGTTGCCAAGCCATCTTTCACCGTTACTTCTTCAAAAAGAGTGGCACTTAAACCCATGATAATGGCGCCTTCCACTTGGGCTTTTACCCCATCTGGATTGATAATGATGCCCGGGTCGATAGCGCAAGTTACTTTTTTAACTTTAATTTGACCATTTTTTATTTCCACTTCTGCCACTTGTGCCACCGGGGTATTTACATCAATTGAACAAGCCAGACCCATTCCATGCCCTTCTGGTAGCGATTTCCCCCAACCTGATTTTTCACACACCGCTTTCAACACATTTTTAATTGAATTCCCTCTTGCGTCATCCGAAAGGTGTTTTAATCTAAAAGCTAAGGAGTCTTGCTTGGAATGGTGGGCAAGTTCGTCCATGAAAGATTCAATGGCAAAGGTATTCGCCAAAAGTCCAAGCCCACGCCACCAACTGGTTTGAAACGGTAATTCTTTATGGTAAGCGGTAGTGGAGTAATTTTTTATATTTTTGTACTGAATCATACCACCCCGCCAAGCACCAAAATCCGCTCCTACCAATGATTCTGCAACGGATGAACTGAGTGGTTTGAAAATATTGGCTAAGAGCGTAGAATTGAAAGCTACGTCGGCACTGGCGGTATGATGTTCGATGGCTTCAATCGTTCCGTTGGCATCTAATTTGGCCTTCAAAATATTATGCGTTGGCGGGCGGAGAACACCATTTTGAAACTCTTCGCTACGTTCAAAAAATACGTGTACGGGTTTTCCAACGGATTTCGACATCAAGGCAGCCTCAATTGCATGGGATGTTTGAAGTCTTCGACCAAATCCGCCACCTAAATATTGCGACTGAATATCCACATTTTCAGCATCAATTTTTAAGGCTTTTGCGACCTCATCACGGGTAATTTTGGCTACTTGCGTACTCATTTTTACGACCACTTTCCCATTTTGATAAAAAGCGGCTGATCCGTTTGGTTCAATCTGTGCATGAGCGCCCAAAGGACTGTAATATTCCTTTGTAAAAGTGTTATCATCCTTCAAAATACCAGTATTTCCTTCTTTTTGAATAATAACATCTTTGCCAACGCCTACTCTTACCAATGCCTCAACGTCTGCCTGTTGAACCAATTTATCGGGCATTGCCCAATTAATTTTAAGTGCTTTTTTGGCAGCTTCCGCTTGCACTCTTGATGTTGCAACTACAGCCGCAAAGTTGTCTTCAATAATTACTTTAATCACGCCAGGCATATTTGCCGCATTCCCTGCCTCGGCACTTTTGAAAACTGCCCCAAAAACGGGTGGACGAGCCACGGAACCAAAAAGCATATTTGGGAAAGTAGAATCAATGCCGAAAAGGGTTTCTCCTTTTACTTTTGGTACTAAATCAATGCGGGGAATGGGTTTTCCGATGAGGGTGAAATCTTTTTTTGATTTCAAGACAAGATTCTCGATTTTTAGATGCCATTCAGTGGATTTTGTGGCTATTTCTGCGAAAGATAGTTTTGCATTTGACCCGATTACTTCACCATTTTTAAGGGCTAATGTATTGGCAGGCACGCCTAAGAGTTTAGCAGCATTTATTTTTATCATTTCTCGCATGGTGGAGGCCAATTCCCTTAGCGGTTGATAAAGACTTGGAATGGTAAGGCTTCCGCCGGTTGATAAAGCATCAATTGGCCCGTGATTGGTGGTGGCATGAACTACTTTGATGTTATGGTAGTCCATTTCTAATTCCTCGGCAGCAATTTGCGCCAAAGCCGTAAAAATTCCTTGCCCCATTTCTACTTTTGGTGAGTGCAAAATTATACTGCCATCTGGCTGTAATTCAAACCAAATATAGGCTTCGTACTCATTTTTATATCCAGGAGCTCCCTCAACCACTTTTTGAGCGATTGTTCTTCTGAGTGGACCGCAAGCCACAACGCCGACGCCCAATAAAACGCCTAATCCAACCCCAGTTTTGAGGATAAACCCTCGACGATTAATAGATTTCTTTCCCATATAATTTCGATATTCGATGTTCGTTTTTTGATATTCGGATTTTTGTTTTCGGATTTCGTTATTCGATGTTCGGGTTTCCGAACATCGAATAACGAGCATCTAACTTCGATTTAATTCCGCCGCCCGATGAATGGCTTTTCGCATGCGATAATACGTTCCACAGCGACAAATGTTGGTAATGTTATCATCAATTTCTTCATCGGTTGGATTCGGAATTTTATCCAATAGATTGGCAACGGACATCATAAACCCCGGTTGGCAATAACCACATTGAGGAACGATTTCTTCAATCCAAGCTTGTTGCACAGGATGCAGTTTCCCCTCTTTGGAAAGTCCTTCGATGGTAGTAATGTATTTGCCTTGAGCGTATTGCACAGCAAATGAACACGACCGAATGGCCTCACCATCAAGGTGGACTGTGCAAGCGCCACAAGCGGCTTGTCCACAGCCGAATTTTGTGCCTTTCATCTCCAGTACATCACGTACCACCCACAGTAGAGGCATATTTTCTGGCACATCTACCGTTTTGGGAATGCCATTTATGGTAAAATCTATTTTCATTTTTGATTAAATTGTATGACTAATTAGGCAATTTTTAACTTTCCTTATTTATAACTTATCGATATGAAAAAGGATTAAGTACTACTGAGGTTTAAATTTACAACTTATTTTACAATCACTCCGTTTTTGTCCATTCTTTCATAGCTTTAGCCAAGGGATGCTTGCTTGAATGGATGATATGAATTTCTTTTAACTTGAATTCAAAGTGACAACCAGATTCGATGGTAATATTTAGCGGTTGGTTTTATAGGAATATTTCATTGAAACTCTTTTGGTTTCGTAGTGTTCTACTAAATATCATCATTAACATTAAAAATATGCCAGACAAATTTCTTACCGCTGAATGGAACAACCTCATCATGGCGAATTACGTGATTGACCCAAAACTTTTACTCCCCTATTTACCTCCCAAAACAGAATTTGATTATTTTAATGGGGTTTGTTATGTCAGTTTAATCGGTTTTATGTTTGAAAAAACGAAAATTTTAGGTGTGTCCTTTCCTTTTCACGTCAATTTTGAAGAAGTAAATCTTCGTTTCTATGTGCGAGTGAAAGATGGGAATACGTGGAAAAGAGGTGCCGTTTTCATTAAAGAAATTGTTCCAAAAATGGCTATTACCTTGATTGCCAATGCTTTATATCGAGAAAAATACATAACTTTACCCATGAATCACTTTCATAAGGAAACAGAAAATAAGATCAGCTTGGGTTACCATTGGAAATTTAAAGGTATTTGGAATAAATTGGAAGCAAGCACCGAAAAAATTTCCACACCAATGATTGAAGGAAGCAAAGAACAATTTATTGCTGAGCATTATTGGGGTTATTCAAAATATAGCGAAACTACTACTTTTGAATACGGAGTTCAACATCCCTCATGGCAAATTCATATGGTCAAAAATTATAAAATTGAAGTTGATTTTGAAAAATTATATGGAAATACTTTCGCATTTTTAAATGAGAATTCGCCCGATAGTGTTTTTATGGCCAAAGGTTCAGCCATTAGCATTTTGCATAAAAAGAATTTGTAACGGACTGGTCAAAACCTAATTCTTTTTTGTCACTTTATGTACTCTTTGCCTTGGTATTTGTATTTTTGCTTGAGAATAAAATCTAAAGTTTAATTCTCAAGTTTCAATTTCAAGTAAAAAAGAGCAATTAAGTTCCTTCAAAACTCCCCTAATGGCAAGACCTTCCAATAACGCTAACGATAAAACAAAAGGAAAAAAATCCCACGAAACGCCCCTTTCAAAGCAATATAATCAAATTAAATTGAAATATCCGGGGGCTTTGTTGTTGTTTCGGGTCGGTGATTTTTATGAGACTTTTGGGGAAGATGCTGTGCGTGCCTCTAAAATTCTAAACATTACCCTTACCCGCAGAAATAATGGCAATGCCGATGACCATTTGGCGGGTTTTCCACATCATTCTTTGGATAATTATCTCCCTCGTTTAGTGCGGGCAGGTGAGCGAGTGGCCATTTGTGACCAGTTAGAAGACCCCGCAACGGCCAAAGGAATTGTGAGAAGGGGCGTAACAGAATTGGTAACACCGGGGGTTTCCTACAACGATAATGTCTTGGATATGAAGCAAAATAATTATTTGGCCTCTATCAGTTTTTCATCGTTTTCAAAGGAAATTCTGGGTGTTGCTTTCTTGGATATTTCAACTGGGGAATTTTTATGCTCGCAGGGAAATGTGGCTTATATTGAAAAATTATTGCAAAGTTTTTCGCCTTCGGAAGTCTTATTTTGCAAGAAAAATCGGCAGGAATATACCCAAATTTTTGGGGATAAATATTTGACCTTTGGGTTGGATGATTGGGCTTTTACGCATGATTTTGCCTATCCATTATTGACTAATCACTTCAAAACCAATAATTTAAAAGGTTTTGGTATTGAATCGCTGACCGAAGGAATTATTGCGGCGGGCGTAATTATGCACTATTTATCCGAGACTGAACACAAGCAAGTGGGACATATTTCTCGCATCAATCGTTTGG
>JBBAKZ010000146.1:0-5323 GCA_040403275.1 Arcicella sp.
ATCTTTGAGTTTGGCAAGGCGTACAAAAATTTCTCCTTTTTCGCTCACGATTATGTGGCGGGCTTTACCTACTCCTTCAGATACGACCAATGCCCCAAAGCCTGTTGGAAGATTAATTCCTCCATTGTCAGCATCAGCCTTTAATTTAGCATTTTTGATAGGATTTTTGTCTATCGACTTAAAACTTACAAATAGTGTTATAAGCGATAACAATAAAATTAGATTTTTCATTTTTAGTTTATTTTGAAGACGAAATTTACATAATAAAAACTAAAAATTGTCAGAAATAGTTTGAGGTTAATTAAAAATTTGGCTTCAAAGTTTTTACAAAGTTGTATTAGAACGAGTGAAGGTTTTAAGAGTATAGCTTCATTATTCAATAATTATTAGGCTAATGGCGTTGAAGTAAAGCAGAAATTAAGCATATATTTCGGTTCCTAGAGCCATAAAATTTTTGAGTTCATTTTTCTTATTAAACATGGGAAAAATCCTTAGGTTACATAAATAAGATTCTCCATTTTTTCGGTAATTCGTTAAAACGCATTCTACAAACTCCCGTTTTTCAATGGCTTTTCGGATGGTTTGTAAAGCATCGTGCTCTGTATTCACTCCTTGGAGAAAGTTGGCTTTTCTGCCTCGGGAAAATTTTCTTGAATAGCCCGTCATGTGTTCAAAACCACTGCTGACGTACAAAATCTTTTGATTATTATCCGAAATGACTAATGAGTTTACACCCTTTTTTAGCATTTTCTCATAATTAGCAAAATCAATCCAATCTTGCGATTGAGCAAATTTAGCAATCGTTTCTAAATCTTTCTGTATTTCTTCTGAAAGTTCATTGTTGGGATGAGGCATAAATTCATTTCCAATGCTTAGTGGGTGAATCAAGGACTGATTAGAAAAAGTGTTGGTGCTGGAATTGGGGGACAAGTTAAACTGCATAAATGATTGTTTTTCGTGGATTTAAATAAAAGTAAATAAAAAAATCCTACCAAAAAAATCATTGGTAGGACGCTATTTATTTGAGAAAGACCTTGTATTATTTTATGTTTATACGTTTTAAACGAATTGTTATATACGTTTTTAAAAACCTATATTTTGTTTAAAAAAATCGAGTTGTTGTTCAACAAAACTTTTTTAAACTATTTTTTCAAAATGCTTCCAAAAAGAGGGGTAAGATTTTACCACTACGTCAGGTTCTTCTATTAAAATATCCATCAATAATGCCAAAGGCGCAAAAGCCATTGCCATGCGGTGATCATCGTAAGTATGGATTGACGTGGGTTGTGTTAGTGTAGGAGCGGGACTGAGTAAATATTTGTGATTAGTTTCGATTTCCTCCAATTTCGTTCCCATTTTGGCTAACTCAGTTTGCAAGGCAAAAATACGGTCGGTTTCTTTTACTTTCAATGATTCAATTCCTGTTAAAGTTAAAGATACTTTCTTTGCAGCCGCTACCACACAAACCGTTTGGGCAAGATCCGGACAGTTCGTGAAATCCCATTCCAAAGCGGTATCCGCAGGAATTTTCGTGAGTTTAAAACCACGACCAGTGAATTCAGATTTTACGCCCAAATGACGCATAATATCCGTAATGACAGCATCTCCTTGCAGCGAATTTTCTTTCAGACCTAATAATTCTAATTCAGCATCTTCATTTTCAGCCAGAGCCACGACCGAAAACCAATAACTTGCCCCCGACCAATCCGACTCGATGGCGTAAGGAATGGATACGTATTTTTGGGCTGGTACAGTCAACTTCATATTATCCCAATCGCTCGAAATTTTCACGCCGAATGCCTCCATTTGCTTCAAAGTCATTTCGATATAAGGTTTGGAACCTAATTCTCCCGTAATTTCCAAAACCAAACCTTCGGGCAAAAGCGGAGCAATCATTAAAATTGCCGAAATATATTGCGACGAAACATCACCTCGAATTTGCAAATGATTATTTCCCGAAAAATGAAAACCTTTCAATTGCAGTGGAGGATAGCCTTCTTTATTAACGTATTGAATATCAGCGCCTAAGAAACGCAAAGCATCTACTAAAATCCCAATCGGACGCTCGCACATACGGGGCGTACCCGTCATGGTTTTGTGCTGACCCGTGATGGCGAAATAGGCGGTCAAGAAACGCATGGTTGTACCTGCATCAATTACATCCGCAACGGCATCATCGGATGCCAATAATCGCATCATTGTTTGAGTATCACGAGCTTCGGCGAGATTAGAGAGATTATCTTCTCCATGTGCTAAAGCATTGATAATCAAGGCTCTATTTGATTCTGATTTAGAAGAAGGCAAAGGGATTTCCGTTTGGAAAGAATGCTGGATTTTAGGGAGTAATATCGTTTTCAAAAATATATTTGTTTTTTGGAGGTGTAAAATTAATAGAAAAGATTGAAAAATGAGGGTAAAATAATGTTTACCCTCACAATATCAGTTTGTTCTTGATTTTAGCAAAGCGTTATTTCCGTACTGTAAAATGCCATTTAACTGCAAATCTCTGGCGAAGCCTGTATAATTATTGGGTATTGAAATGGTATGTCCTTTGTTGATAAGTATATCTTCTGAAATAGTAGGTACAGTACCACATGACCACATCGTAGCATCATTCCAATTACTGTTTTTGATGCTTTGTTGTTTATCGCCAATATTGACGGTGATTGGGTCGGTGGTAACAGTGCAAGTATTTTGAGTTACCGTCATTGTATAATCTCCTGCTTGTGACACATCAATTATATATTTACCTAATTGACTTAATATAGTTTGACCATTGCGTTTCCATTCGTAATTAGCACCGGAAAAATAATTAGTCCAAAGAGATAGATAACTTCCTGCGCACCCTACAGAACCATAATAGAAACTAAGTGGCGGTTTTGATAATTGGTTTACAATCGGAATGGTTACTTCTTGATTCTGAGAAAATCCCGTACAAGACCCTTTTGTTACTTTTAATTTATAAGTTCCAGAACTCGTGATATCATAGTTATAATTAGTTGCTCCACTTATAGGAACATCATTTTTATACCATTGGAACGTCCTTCCATCAAATGGATAAGAATTAGAATAAGAATAGTAGTAAGGTTTTACAGGAAAACATTCTGTTCTACCTTCACTAATTATGTAATTTTGCGTATCTGAAATATTAACATTGATGCTATTTGAATAAGAAGTAAGTCCATTTTCAATTAGCTTTACACGATAACTTCCTGACTGTATTGCCTCATAATATGTCCAAATAGCTTGAGGAATATCTATTTCGTCTTTTTGCCACTGATAAGAACCACAAGCTAATCCACCCACAGTAAGTTGTACCTTGTCTCCCACACAGGCATTAGTGCCATAATAAGAATAGATTACCTTTGAGGATGAGTTTGTACTATTCACAAAAATACTTTTTGAAATAGCACTACAATTTCCTTGTGTAACTTTTAATGAATAAGTACCTGCTGATAAGTTATTGATATTACTTTGATTGGCTCCAACAATATCAACACCATTCTTTTTCCATTGATAAGAATATGAAGCACTATTAGTTAAATTATAATTATGAGACAAACTAACATTTTGATTATTTGCACAGAATGAAACCGAATCATTATTTGAACCAATTAATGTATTTATAACATTGCCAAAGGTAAGATTTTTTGTAAGTGTATAGGATGATGGAGCTGAACAGTTTGCATCACTCACCGTCAATGTATATGCACCCGATTGTGCAACATTCAAAATAGACTTTGTCTCTCCCCCCATCACTACTCCATCTTTTTTCCATTGATAAGTAGCATTTTCTGCTTCATATACAGATTTGAAAGGTATGGTTATTCCAGCACATTGGAAAGGACTAAAATTATTTCCAAAAAGGTAATTCTCACCTGATAGATTGTTTACATTTCGTACATTAAAGTAATTTGTGGATACAAAACCATCACAACCATATCTTTGAGCTCTTACTTGATAAACTCCTGTTTGATTGGTTGTATATGAATCCATAGATCCATTCGGTATAGAATTGCCATCTTTATACCAATAATAGGTAAAATAATTTTTATCTGGAAAATTTGTGGCGGCATATAGTTTTACAGAACTGCCATTACAAATATCTGTATATGTCTCCCCTCCAACTGTTTGCAATTTTATACTCAATGAACCAAAATAAATAGCGGTACTTGAACCAGATACACGTGTATTGTCATTCTGGTCAATAACTCTAAATACATATTTACTGGGATTTCCAGAACTAAAAGAAGGAAGACTAAAAGTTATTGGGCTACTTTGCCCGGTGCCTAATACAGTTGGCGTACCACTAAAACTTCCATTAGCATCCGACAGTTGAACGGCATAAATATGCCCAGAGGGATAGGTATCGGCTGTAAAACCAATATATGCGGTTGAACCGACACAGAATGAATTAGTAATTAATGGTGCAAGTGTAATTGCAGGGGGCAGTGTTGCGAAAGAGTAGGATAAAGCAATTATTATCGATACGAATGTTGAGAAAAGCCTTTTCATTAGTAATTTGATGTAAAAATCTTAAAAATTGACTGTTTTACAACAAATATAGATGTTAAAATATAAATGAGAAATAGTTGATATAAAATAGATTTGTTGTAGGGTTTAAGGGCGAGATAATTCAATACATCTCATTCCATTTATTTTCCGTAAATTCAAGTTAAATTTGAATTACTCTATTAAAAAATATGAATACATCCACAAATATCCGTACGCATTATCGTGCTTGCAATCTTTGCGAAGCCATCTGTGGTTTAGAAATTACGGTCAATGAAAACAACGAAATCTTAACCATCAATGGAGATAAAAAAGACCCTTTCTCACTTGGACATATATGCCCCAAAGCGGTTGGCTTGAAAGATATTTACTTAGATAAAAATCGGTTAAAACAGGCTGTAAGACGTACCGAAACGGGTTGGGAAACCATTTCATGGAACGAAGCTTTTGAGGAAGTAGCCTCAAAATTAAAATCTATTCAAGTCCAATACGGGAAAGATGCAGTAGGCATTTATCAAGGAAATCCTTCCGTTCATAATTCAGGGACTTTATTGTCTGCTCCCGCTTTTTTGAGGGCTTTGGGTTCTAAAAATCGCTTCTCGGCCACTTCGGCTGACCAATTACCGCATCATTTTGTGTCGTCTTTGATGTTTGGACATCCACTGTTATTGCCCGTTCCAGACATCGACCGCACTGATTTCATGTTGATTATTGGCGGGAATCCTTTGGTTTCTAATGGCTCAATGATGACCGTTCCCGATGTGGCAAATCGCTTGAAAGCTATTCAGAAAAGAGGAGGGAAATTTGTCGT
>JBBAKZ010000146.1:5333-7515 GCA_040403275.1 Arcicella sp.
AAAACGGAAACTGCAAAAATTGCTGACCAACATATTTTTATAAAACCAGCCACTGACGTATATTTATTGATGGCAATTTTGAATGAGATTTTGAAAGGAAATTCTACCAGTGCTATTGCCAATTTTTCCATTAATTCAGAGACTGTATTAATCCTTCAATCTGCCATCCAAAATTATACGCCCGAGGCTGTTTCGAGTATTACGGGAGTCTCTACGGAAACTATCAAAGCCCTTGTAAATGACTTAAAAATGGCCAAAAGTGCCGTTGTGTATGGAAGAATGGGCGTGAGCGTTCAAGCCTTTGGGGGTGTATGCCAATGGTTGATCAATTGTATAAATATCTTTACGGGCAATATGGATTCGGAAGGAGGTGCCATGTTTACAGCGCCCGCTTTTGACCTTTTAGGACGAGCAAAAAAAGGGGAAAATTATTTTAACCGTTATCAATCGGCCGTGAGAAAATTGCCAGAATTTGATGGAGAATTGCCCGTTTCGGCGATGGGTGAAGATATTTTGGCGGGCGGAATAAAAGCCCTTTTTACCATTTGTGGTAATCCTGTTTTGAGTACCTCCAACGGAACACAATTAGATTCGGCTTTGGAAGGTTTGGAATACATGGTTGCTGTGGATATTTTCATCAATGAAACAACTCGCCACGCCAATATTATTTTGCCGCCCACAACGGGTTTAGAAGTAGCGCATTACGACTTAGCTTTTTATAATTTATCGGTTAGAAATATGGCCAAATATTCGGAGCCATTATTTGAAAAAGACAATAATCAACGACACGATTGGGAGATATTTGAGGAAATAAAAAATCGTTTGATAGCACCGGCAGATTCAGAGATTCCAGCACCCAAAAATCCTGAAGAAAAATTAGCGATGGCAATACAATATGGTCTATACGGAAAAGATGGCTTAAGCCTCCAAAAGCTAAAGGACAATCCGCACGGTGAAGATTTAGGCGCTTTGCGACCGTGTTTAAAAGATAAATTATTGACTGATAATCAGGAAGTTAATATTAATCCACTGTTAATTTTGAATGATTTAGCAAGAGTAAAAATTAATTTTCAAAAATTATTAGTAAATGCACAAAATACTGAATTTGATTTGCAATTAATCGGAAGAAGACATCTCAGAAGTAACAATTCTTGGATGCACAATGCTGAAAGATTAATCAAAGGAAGAGACCGTTGTACGCTTATGATTCACCCCGAAACAGCGGCTATTCGTGGGATTAAAAATCTGGAAAAAGTACAAATTGAATCGAGAGTTGGGAGGGTGGAAATTGTCGTAGAAATTACCGATGAAATCATGCCAAATGTTGTGAGCATTCCTCATGGGTTTGGTCACGCCCGCAAAGGTGTACAACTGGACGTTGCCACCACTCATGCCGGTGTAAGTTTGAACGATTTAACGGATGATTTACTGATTGATGAATTGACGGGAAATTCGGCTTTTTCGGGTGTGCCTGTTCGGATTTTTAGGTGATTTTCTGGTTTTAATTTTTAACATATAAGGGGCTTTCATTGCGAACGTGGTGAATCGAAGCTTTGTTAACCCAATCTGTTGGATTGATGAAAAAGCGTTTGAAAACCTCTTCCCCTAAGCTAACAGATTGCCATTTTTCACTGGTAATCACACGCAATTTATTGTTAAAACGGAGCGATTAGGATTCAAAAAATTTAAATTTATGTCTTCCCGCCGACATCCGCAAATCCCCTTTTCTCCGTAAATTTACGGTATGAATAAACTGAAATTACCCCTTTGGCTCATCAAATTAACCCATTTTGAATACTGGACTTGGTGGATGTTTTACGTTCCCTTGCTTCCATATTGGCTTTTTCAAGCCATACGCACTCGTTCGCTGACTTTCTTCACTAATGTTGACCCTTGCATGGATTATGGCGGTTTTTTTGGAGAATCCAAGATGGAAATTCTGCGTCAAATTCCGAGAGAATATTTGCCCAAAACCATTTTAATTGAAAAACATTCGGACTTGAAAAGTATCGTTGATAGACTTATTCAAGAAGAATTAGTCTATCCAATTATCTGTAAACCAGATGTTGGTGAAAGAGGCAATCAGGTTGAAAAATTATACAGTAATTATGATTTGGTCGAATATCTAGGCAAAGTTCAGGGAGATTTTATTATTCAAGAATTCATCACTTACGACATTGAA
>JBBAKZ010000147.1:0-7513 GCA_040403275.1 Arcicella sp.
CAACGTGGTTGCGCACCCGTGAACAATTAGATTATTTAGAAGAACCCGACATGTTTCATGATATTTTTGGTCATGTGCCATTACTATCGAATCAACCGATTTGTCATTTTTTGGAAGAATTAGCTCGTATTGCTCTGCGTTTTGTGGAAAATGAAGAAGCTATCGAGTACATCGCAAGGCTATATTGGTACACGATAGAATTTGGTTTAATTCGAGAAAATGGCCAATTGAAAATTTATGGAGCAGGCATTTTATCGTCTTCGGGAGAAAGCATCTATAGCATCGAATCACCCCATCCTCAACGATTTAACTATAATACGCACCAAATTTTTGATACGCCGTTTATCAAAGACCATTATCAAGAACAATACTTTGTGATAGATTCCTACCAACAATTATTTGACGCAATTCCTGAAATTGAAAAAGAATTAGCGTTGAGAATGAGTATGAATCCGATTCAAAAAATATTTGTTCAAAGCGACTCAGAGATTAGAAACCAATGGGTAAATCTTTGATTTTTTAACAAAATGTTGCATTTTGAAGCTTTTATTGTGTTAATTTGGTAGACAATTGTTGTTGAAACAATGATTTATTAAATTATTTTTTAAGCTAATAGTAAACAAAATGACATCTAATCCTGCAGAAAACCGTGCTTATTTTTTTAAAATTGATACAACAATCAAGAAAATAAGACAACAAATACAAAAAAAATTTGATGATTTGAAGGTGGATTTAACCGTTGATCAATGGGTACTTTTAGACCATATTTACCGATTTGAAAGCAATGGAATCAGTCAGAATGAATTGGCAGAAATGACTGTAAAAGATGCCCCAACCGTTACCAGAATTATTGATTTATTGGTTAAAAAAGGCTTATCTGAACGCACAATGGCAGAAAATGACCGTCGGAAATTCAAGATTACCCTAACGGAGGCGGGAAGAAATAAATTTGATGAAGCCTATCCAATTGTGGCGGAAGTTCGTAGAAAAGGTTGGGGTGATTTGAATGATGAAGACTACAAAATCTTTGTACGGATTTTGGATTCGATTTACACGAATATTACCGTTTAAAATTTATCCGTGAAATAAATGTACTAAACACACCATCAAAAATGTGATAATTCCCATTAAAACGGTCATTATGGTATATGATTTCAAGGCTAAATCGGTGCTGAGATTCCCGAATCTTGACACCACCCAAAAGTAGGCATCATTGGCATGTGAAACCATCATTGACCCCGCTCCCATCGCCATGAGTGTAATCTGTCGTCCCAATTCAGAATCCAATCCTAGAGAAGGTAAGAGCGGAAAAATAATGGAAGCTGACGAGATAATGGCAACCGTAGAAGAACCTTGCGCCGTTTTGAAAATCACCGTTAAAATGAATGGAATCAGTAATCCGACGTGATATTGGGTAATGGTACTACCAAAAACTTTCCCTAAATCCAACATTTTTATTATTTCTCCAAATGCTCCTCCGATGGCAATTATGGCCAAAATTGGCCCCGCTTTTTCAATGGCAGTTTCCAATAAATGATTCAGTTTGGCTTTTTCAAATTTTTCAAACAGCGTTATTGAAATCAAAATTCCAATGAATAGCGCAACAATCGGATCGCCCACAAATTTTATCAAACTCAAGACTATTTCTGAAAAAATGGTAGGATTTAGAAGGATAATTGATTTTAAAGAAATTAAAGCAATGGGAATAATGATTGGCAAAAATGAATGTAAGGGTTTGGGCAAATTCAGTGTGGATAAATTTATTGTATCTTCCTGTGAATCAGCAGTTTCCAAATACAAATGTTGATATTTTTGACCCGCATATTTTCCCCAAAAATAAGCAACTAATGTTCCTGGAATGGCCAGAAATATGCCCAATAACATCGTTTGTCCCAACTCCACATTCATTAAACCCGCAGCGGCCGTAATACCGGGATGGGGAGGAATTAGGCAGTGAACCGAGTATAAAGAACCCGCCAAACAAACGGTAAAAAACACTTGTGAATCTTTGACTTTTTTACCCAAAGAATAAAGCAAACCGCTCAAAACAATGAACCCTGAATCACAGAAAATGGGTAATCCGATGATAAAACCAATCAAGGTAATGGCAATCCCCGCATATTTATCCCCCGTTTTTTCGAGAATATAATTGGCAATGCTGATGGTGGCGTTGGTTTTATCCAAAATAACTCCTAAGGTGGTTCCTAGAATTATCAGTAATCCGATTTTTTCAAGGGTATGCCCGAAACCTGCTTTGAGATTTTTGATAACCTCTTCTCCCGTGAATTGAGCGCTCAATCCCACTAAAATAGCTACAATAAACAATACGTAAAATGTATTGAATTTGAATCTTGAACTCAAAATAATTATCAATAAAATACTGATAATCAGGAGAATAGCGATAAATAGTGGTGATAACATTAGTTGGATTTTAATATGATAAAAGCAGGCTGAATTTGGAACCCAGACGGCGATAAAAAATAATTCAACGTAATTTATGACATTTCGCCAGCAATTGAATGTCTCAAGGTCTTTTTAACAACCTGAATATTCTTACTTTGCCCCAAAGCAAACATCAATTTCGTAATGGCAGCTTCCGTAGTCATATCGGCTCCACTAACGACGCCAATCTCTTGTAAATATTGACTCGTCTGATATCTCCCTTGTGCCACTCGCCCGCCATTGCATTGCGAAACGTTAAAAATCACGATTCCTTTTTCGATAAATTCTTTCATTAATTTCAAAAACCAATCAACCGTTGGCGCATTTCCTGAGCCGAAAGTTTCTAAAACTACGCCTCTCAACCCTTTGATTTCTAAGATATTACGAACAACTTTCTCGGTAATTCCGGGAAATAATTTCAAAATAACCACATTTTCATCCAAAGATTCATGAACTTTCAATGTGGCATCTGAATCATAATGTTTGAGGTAGGGTTTATTGTATTCAATTTTGATTCCGGCTTGGGCTAAGACGGGATAATTTTCGGATTCAAATGCATTAAATTGTACGCTCTCATTCTTAATCGCCCGATTTCCACGTAATAAAACTGAATTGAAATAAATACAAACTTCCGAAATAATGGGACGATTATTGATTTGGGCAGAAGCAATTTCAAGCGCCGTGATAAAATTTTCCTTCGCATCGGTCCGGGCAACACCAATGGGTAATTGAGCCCCCGTAAGAATGACGGGTTTATTGAGATTTTCCAGTAAATAACTCAAAGCAGAAGCGGTATAAGCCATCGTGTCCGTGCCGTGCAGAATTACGAAAGAATCATATTTGGCATAATTCTCTTCAATCATTTTGGCTAACATCACCCAAGTTTCAGGATTCATGTTAGAAGAATCGAGCAATTCATCAAAAGTAAGAACCGAAATCTCAAAATCTAAACGGGCCATTTCGGGCAAATTATCGGGAATTTGAGCAAAATCAAAAGGAATTAGACTATCCGTTTTAGCGTCATAAACCATTCCTAAAGTGCCTCCTGTATAAATTACAAGCACTTTTACCTCATTTTTGCCGTCTGCTTTTGTTTTTATTTTAATGGTTTTCATTGAATTAATCTTTTCGCATTCAAACTCGTTTGTTCAATCACTTCCTCAACACCAACCTGCATCATATCCGCCACCTTCTGCGCAATCATTCGCAAATAAACGGGTTCATTTCGTTTACCTCGATACGGAACGGGTGCCAAATAAGGGGCATCGGTTTCAAGTACAATATGCTTCAAATCAATGTGAGGTAAAATTTTATCTAAACCGCCATTTTTGAAGGTTGCCACGCCCCCAATGCCTAATAAAAAGTTTAATTCAATCGCTTTTTGAGCTTCTTCCAGAGTTCCAGAAAAGCAATGAAAAATCCCTTTTAAGTTAGGGTCAGCATTTTTTTCAATCAAGCCAACCGTTTCCCAAAAAGCATTTCGAGAGTGAATATCAATCCAAAGATGATGTTTTTTTGCTAAAGCACATTGCGTCAAAAATGCCTCCTCTTGCTGTCTAATAAAGGTTTTATCCCAAAATAAGTCCAAACCAATTTCACCAATGGCGATAAATTTTTCTTTATTTAACCAATCCTCAACGATGTATAATTCT
Source organism: Arcicella sp. (assembly GCA_040403275.1). GTDB lineage: Bacteria > Bacteroidota > Bacteroidia > Cytophagales > Spirosomataceae > Arcicella. The sequence continues at coordinate 4,095 of JBBAKZ010000147.1, forward strand.
TGCTCGAAATCTTCTTTTACATAACACGGATGCAAGCCCATCATCGGGCGACATTGCGTTGGGTATTTTTTTGCCAAAGCCATCATGCCTTCGATGGTTTCCGAAGCACAATTTGGCATCCATATTTCGGAAATTCCGGCCAAAAAGGCTCTATTTAACATTTCTTCACGGTCTTCGGCAAAGACTTCGTCGTAGATATGTGCGTGGGTTTCTATCATTATTAACATTTTAATTATTCATAAATTCGACCTTTCCAATCCACTTTCACAGGGGAATAGTAGAAGAAAATCATGGTCATTTGCCACCAAATGGCGTAAAATTCGTAAAAAAATAAATAGCTGAGTAAGTGAAATTCTTTTAATTTTATGATGGTCGGCAAAACCGTTATGGTTTGATTAAGCCATTTAATTCCCCACAAAATTCCCGCCATTTTCCAAGAAAAAAAGATGCCAACAAGCAATAAAATTGGGAGAAATAGGGCTTGAAGAAACAATAAAAGCACCACCCACCAAGGGCATTGCAAGGCTCCAACCATCCAACGTTTGCGTTGATGCAAAAACTCCTTGAGCGCTGTCATTGGTAAAGTTTGATTGAAAACTTCCTGATTTATGGCATTTTTAAACCCAAAACCTTTCTTAACCACTTCATGGAATAATGCAAAATCTTCCGTAATTGAAAAAGGGATTTTTGCGAATCCTCCTGTCGCTTCGTAAGCCTTACGAGTTATCGCTGAATTATTTCCAAGCCCCGTTAAAGGAATCTTCAATTCAGCGGCAATTTTCAATAATGTCAACGCATGAAGCCAATCAATTGACTGAAAACGATGCCAAATACCTCTACCTTTAATAGATGTAATTCCGACTTGATGACCAATTTTAGCATCATTTTCAAAATCAGCAATCATTCCTTTTACCCAATCAGGATTCACGGTAACATCGGCATCACAAATCAAGAAATATTCACCAGTAGAATGTTCATAAAGATTAGCTAAAACATTTGCTTTTCCCCTCTGATGATTGATAACTTTCTGAATATCAATTAATTGAAAGTGCGGTTTATTAGCAACAAAACCTCTTGCCAATAATTCAGTTTTATCCGTTGACTGGTCATTACCAATGAGAACTTGTAAAGATTCAATCGGGTAATTTAATTTTTCTATGGATTGAAGGCAATTGACGATGTTACTTTCTTCATTTCGAGCGGCAATCCAGATGGTAATTTTTGGGTAAATATGAGTCATTTTTTTTAACTTCTCGAAAGATTTAGAACTTTCGAGAAGTTTTGGGAAATTTTGAAAAATTATAAAGCTTTAAAGATAAATCCTCGTTCAGAAAAGTGTTCTAAAAATTTAGGCAAAGCGTACATCATATTCTTACTGGCTTTTATACTATCATGGAAAAGTACAATGGAACCTTGTTCGGTATATTGCAATGTTTTCGATAAAACTCGCTCTTTGGATAGGCTTTGGTCATAGTCACCCGTTAGCACATCCCACATCACAATTTCATGGGATCTTGAAATTTCCTTCGCTTGATTTCTTTTGATTCTACCAAAAGGTGGACGGAATTTTCGTTTTTCGATTTTCGATGTTAGATGCTCGTATTCCGAAAATCGAACATCGAAAAACGAACTTCGCTCCACAATTATATTCTCACATTTTTTAAAATTATCTACATATATGTCGCCTTCTGTGTCCCATCCTTTCAAGTGATTAAACGTATGATTTCCAATCGTATGTTTCTGATTTACAAGCTGTTGAAAAATATCTGGATATTTTTCAATATTTCCACCAATACAAAAAAAAGTTGCTTTGGCTTGATATTTATTTAATTCTTCCAACACAAATTCGGTAATTTCAGGAATCGGTCCATCGTCAAAAGTGAGAAATATTTCTTTTTCTTTCGTGGGAATTCTCCAAATAAATTCTGAATACAAAGCCCGCATTAGAAAATTTGTTTTGTGAATAAACATATATTTATGACAGTTTTCGTCCTTTCCAATTGTAGCCTTTACCTTGGGTCACAAAACCAAAAAAAACGACATAAAAAGGGTAAATAAATTGAATGGCTGGAATGAATTTTATTTTATTTTTATAGCCTAAATAACTGATTATCAAGGACAAATAGACAAATTCAGCCAGTAATTTTAACAACAAATTAATAATATTACCCATAAAAAGGCTCCATATAAATATCAAATTAACGGTAAAAATAAAGATAGCCAAAGCCGATATTTTCCAATCTTTATAATGTTTCCATTTGCTTGCCCAGCGTTTTCGTTGTTGATAAAATTGAGCAAGATTTGGGGCGGAGTTAGTATAAACAATGGATTCTTTATCCATGTTAAAAACCACTTTTTCAGGATGAAGTTGAGCAATTTTGTGCATCAAAAACTCATCGTCTCCCGAAGCTAAATGTTCATTTCCTGCAAATCCGCCTACTTCTTCAAATATTTCACGGGTATAGGCAATGTTGGCACCGTTGCACATATTTGGTTTTTTCAAAAACATGGCGCAGGCTCCAGAACCCATTAAACTGGCAAATTCTATGATTTGAAGTGTATTCCAAACAGATTTTTCATCGGTGAAAGTAACGGCTGAACTGATAAATTTTGCGTCTGTGTCTTTAAATTTTTGTTCGATGGAAGTCAACCAATTTTCTGAAACGTTACAATCCCCATCGGTGCTAACAATTAATTCACCAGCAGCAATTGCAATACTTTTTTGAATGGCTCTTTTTTTCGGAGAATTGCCTTTTTCATTCAAAAGATTGAGCAATTTTAATTCATATTTTGCTGATTCCTGAAAATCTAAGACGATGTTTTCCGTAGTATCCGTTGAACCATCATTGGCAATAATCACTTCAAAATTACGAAAAGGATAGGTTTGTTTATTTAAGTCAGTTAAAAGTTTTAGGATATTAGCCGCCTCATTCCTCACTGGTACGATGACGGTCAATTTTGTATCTTTTAGGCTAAGCTTAGTATTTTTTGTGTATTTCATTTTTTGCCAAGTAAATATTAATACAAGGTTAAAAAATAAATATAATATATTGATAATCAGGATTATGTACATTAATTAAATTTCAAATAAGTAGTTAATTGAATTATTTCGAGAAAACTTTCCATCGTCTAATTCACGATTTGCCATAGTTTTCAAAAAATACTTGTTTTGGCATCTGTTTCATCCTTATCTTGCATTATGTCTGAAAAAAAGGAAAAAATAATCTTAGGAGTTGACCCAGGAACTCGATTTATGGGCTACGGTGTGATTTTAGCACAGGGCGACAGCATGAAAGTATTGCAATATGGCGTCATCAATTTGAGCAAATATACAACGCAAGGCATCAAGTTAAAGAAAATATTTGATAGAATTATCGGAATTATCGAAGAATTCTTACCCGATGAAATGGCCATTGAAG
>JBBAKZ010000148.1:0-2697 GCA_040403275.1 Arcicella sp.
TATCTCGTAAAATTGCTGAATTAGGAATTTATCCAGCAGTGGATCCTTTGGATTCAACGTCTCGTATTCTTTCTGCTGAAATTTTGGGTGATGTGCATTATAATACCGCTCAACGTGTGAAAGAGATTTTACAACGTTATAAAGAATTACAAGATATTATCGCCATTTTAGGTTTGGATGAACTTTCAGAAGACGATAAATTAGCGGTATCTCGGGCAAGACGTGTACAACGTTTCTTATCACAACCATTCTTTGTGGCAGAACAATTTACAGGTTTGAAAGGCGTATTAGTACCTATCGAAGATACCATCAAAGGTTTCAACGAAATCATTGATGGAAAATATGACCACTTGCCAGAAGCAGCTTTCAATTTAGTAGGTAGCATCGAAGATGCAGCTGCGAAAGGTGAAAAATTAATTGCAGAAGCAGGAAAATAAATTGATTGTGGATTTCGGATTTTCGAATGTGGATTTAAACATCTTAGTCGAAAATCTGAAATCAAAATAATTGGATTAGGTGTTGGGGTTTTAAAAATCCGAAATCCGAAATCCGAAATCCGAAATCAAAGAAATGAATTTAGAAATCATCACTCCCGATAAAAAAGTGTTCTCTGGTGAAGTAGAAGTAGTTACTTTGCCCGGTACCGACGGTTCTTTCCAAGTATTGAAAGACCACGCTGCTCTTGTTTCAACATTGGGAAAAGGTATTTTGAAGGCTGATAAGCAAGAATTTACCATCGATGGTGGTGTTGTTGAAGTGTTAAACAACAAAGTTCTTGTGTTGGCAGAAGCGGTATTATAGTTTGTTGAAACAGGCTATTTAAAAAGCACAGACTCTTTGGAGTTTGTGCTTTTTGTTTTTCATAATATTAAAGTTATTTTTGTCTGAATACAAATTCCTAACTTTGTCCAATCATTAATCTATCCACAAAATTATGCTTTACTATTTATTTGATTACTTAGACAAACAGTTCGATTTCCCTGGGGCGGGGCTTTTTCAGTATATCACTTTTAGGGCTTTTGCTGCCACCGTAACTTCTTTAGGAATTGCGGCTATCTGGGGGAAAAAAGTAATTAACCTTCTTAGAAAATTACAAATTGGCGAAGATATTAGAGACTTGGGTTTAGCGGGTCAAATGCAAAAAAAAGGTACGCCAACCATGGGCGGATTTATCATTCTTTTATCGCTCCTTGTGCCTACATTATTGTTTGCCAAACTTCATAATATTTACATCATTCTTTTAATCATAACAGCCTTGTGGTTAGGTGCAGTAGGGTTTTTGGACGATTATATCAAAGTTTTTAAAAAGAATAAAGACGGACTTTCGGGCAAATTTAAGATTGTAGGGCAAATTGGCTTGGGCTTGATTGTGGGCTTAACCATGTGGTTTAATGACGATATAAAAGTGCGGTTTTATGAGAAAGCCAAGATTGCTGCTAATATTGGAGAAGTACAAAAATTTACGGATTCAAAAGCCCTAATTTCAACGCTTCCATTTCTGAAAAATAATCAATTTGATTATAGTTATTTAATTCCAGATTTTTTAGGACTTGACGAATTCACTTGGATAATTTACGTGATTGCGGTTATTTTTATCATTACTGCCGTTTCCAACGGGGCAAATATTACAGATGGTATAGACGGTTTAGCGGCGGGAACTTCCGTCATTATTGGGATTGGTTTGGCAGTTTTGGCGTATGTGTCTGGAAATAAAGTTTTCTCGCAATACCTTAATGTCATGTTTATTCCTGATTCGGGCGAGCTGGCGGTCTTTTGTGCCGCCTTCGTGGGGGCATGCATTGGGTTTTTGTGGTACAATTCTTACCCAGCACAGGTGTTCATGGGAGATACAGGTAGTTTGATGCTTGGAGGCGTGATTGCAACACTCGCCATTGTGATACGTAAAGAATTAATGATACCGGTTTTATGCGGTATATTTTTGGTTGAACTTTTGTCCGTGATTACGCAAGTTAGTTATTTTAAATATACCAAGAAAAGATTTGGGGAGGGTCGAAGGATATTCTTGATGTCGCCTTTACATCACCATTTTCAGAAGAAAGGTTATCACGAAGCCAAGATTGTGGCTCGCTTTTGGATTATTGGTATTTTGTTGGTAGTAGCAACTTTGGTTACTCTGAAATTACGATAGGAGAAATTTAATATAGAAATTCATCTAAAAAAAGGTTTAGTTTGAATTGATGTTTTTTGAAGAAAATGTGGTCGGTATTTTACCATCAATATATATGCAATTCACAACGGAAATTTAAACTCTTAGGTTGTAATTGAAAATGGGATAAATGCCGGTGAAATTGGTTGTTGAACAAAGAAAATTATGAGGAAAAAATAAGGGATTGGAAGTTTTTTGCTCGCATTTTACAAAATTGGTAGTAGGGTGGCTAAAAACTTTTTTTGTTAAAGAATAAAAAATCCATCTTACGGTTGTAGGATGGATTTTTTGTTTTGCCTTTAAAAAGTAAATAGCTAAAATAATTACCTATTTGACTAAGCATAAAAAGATTCTTGACCTAAATTGATGGCTAAAAGCGCATAGAATATAGCTCTGTATTTATTGCGGTTTGAAGAGCCCAATTGGTCAACAACGCTTTGAATAGCAGTGTCTAGTTCAGGGCCGTCGGCTAATCCTAACTTTCCAATAAGGAAATTATTTTTTACACGGGCAATTTCCTCTGGATCGGA
>JBBAKZ010000148.1:2707-6925 GCA_040403275.1 Arcicella sp.
CGGAAGAAGAAACTTTTGAAGAATCTGCGTTGTAGATTGAGGGTCCTAGACCCTTTGCTACTTTTGTAAGAAGTTCTGCATCAATAGAGATGCCTAATTTGCTAAGTTCGCCTTGGTAGGTTTCAATAGCTTCATCGAATTTGCTCATTGTTTTGTTTTTGTTTAGGTAAATTGGGAAATAAAATAAACTTAAAACTGATAATAAAAATGCGCTTTATTGATTTTTTGAAATACAAATAACGAAATATTGGTTAAATAACCAAACATTTTTTTTTAAAATTATTAAAAAGTTTAAATTCTTAACAAACTAATAAATAGCCATGAAATCCTCGGCTATTTGGCTTGCCGAAAGTCATTTCTGCTTATGTTTTACTATGGCACTAAAGCCTTTTCGATGCAAATCCGAGGCAATTCGTTGCGCTTCAATTTTAGTAAATTGTCCTGCACTAACAACATTCATGGATGATTTTGAGTAACTATATGCATTACCAAAACCTAAATCTATTAGCTTGTTGAGTTGTCGATTAGCGTTTGAATGCTCTCCAAAAATGCCAATTACTACGTCATAATCGCTTAATTGTTTGGGGGATTCAATCAATAATTCTTTTACGGGTTGTTTTTTAGATCCTGGCTCCGGTACTGGAACGGTATCTCCCAGCCAACCATCAGTTGAATCAATTGGTAACAGCGCACTTGTTGGGCTAGAATCTGTGGAATTATCTACCCAAAAGTTGTTGTTTTTCAAAGGATTGCCTTTTTCAGAGATGAAAATACTGGCAACCAATATTCCAACCCCTAAAAAAACGAAGGAAAATATAACGAATAGCAGGTTTTTAAGCCAGTTTTTCATGAGTAGGAGGTTTATTAAATACGAATTTATCATTTCTATTTAAATAACGATACGACCTTTCATAAAAACTTATATAAAAAGGATATGCTAGACTAAACTAATTCGTAATTTTAATGTTATTTTCTATATTCCCAGAAAAAATACTCAAGTATTTCAAAACAGAACAACGATGTTAAAATTCATAATTATACTCGCCTTTATTTTCTATATATTACCTCGATTAATCAAATGGGCTTTAAAAGGCTTCATTGTGACCCAAGTCAACAAGGCACAACAAGATATGCGTCAACAACAAAAAGCGTACCAAACTCAACAGAAGCGTGAAGGCCAGATTGATGTGGATTACGTTCCGAAAAAAAACGAGAAAAAATCCGAAAATTTTGGTGGAGGTGAATATGTAGATTATGAAGAGGTAAAATGATTTTGAAAGAAAATGAAATTATTTTACTGAGCAGGACAATTGTTGTGCTCAGACTTATTAAGGGAATTTCGAAGATTTATCCAATATTTTTATCGAAAAAAATCTCTGTTTTTTTCTTACATTCGTACTATCATCCATCAACGGAACGATTTAAAAATCTAAAAAATTTCAATGTATTTGCCCACTTTTATGAAAAAAATAACAAAAAGCATTCTTCTGCCATTAATTTGTGTTCTCCCGTTTGTATCATGCCGAACTGTTGCACAATTAACTCCTGATTCGTTGGCGAAAACCATCACCGCCGAAGACCTCAAAAAACATCTTACTTACATTGCTTCCGACAGTATGCGGGGACGTGATACAGGTTCGCCCGAACAGCGATTGGCGGCAAAATATATTGCGGATAAATTTGAAAGTTACGGTTTAAAAGGCGTTGTTGGTGAAAATAAATCGCATCTTCAGTTAGTAGATTTAGTGAAACGTGGTTGGGGTGATTTTTATCTGAAAGCTAACAACAAAAAGTATCAATATCTAACAGATTTTATCTCAAATTCTATCGCTCCCATGCCCAAAGAAGAATCTTTGGAAATGGTTTTTGTGGGCTATGGTATGGAAGATAAAGACTTTTCAGATTATGCAAATGTGGATGTTAAGAATAAAATTGTGGTTGCATTTGAAGGTGAACCCAAATCAGCCAATGGCGAATTTTTGGTAACAGGTACTACGGAAATGTCAAGATGGAGTAAAGGCGATGCTTGGAAAGAAAAGATGAATCTTGCTAACAGTAAGGGCGCCAAAGGGCTTTTATTAATTTCTAAACAATCAATCGAAGATTTTGATAAGAGCGTAAAACAGCGTCAGACGATGATGAAGCGTTTCGGGAATGCACGCTTAGGATTCCGTGAAACTTCCGACCCTCAAGGCTCTGATTTTGCGGTTTTAACGATTTCTCCAAATATGGGAGCAGAAATTTTGAAAACTAGTACTACTGAATTGGATGCGATTAAAGAAAAGATTGTTTCAGCGAAAAAATCTGTTGATAATTCCTTCAAAAATCAGCCAATCAGTTTGAAAATTGAGCGGACAGTGGATGGCATCGAAACCTATAATGTTTTGGGATATTTGGAAGGAACGGATAAGAAAGATGAGGTAGTTGTGGTGACTTCACATTACGACCATGTGGGCGTGCAAGATGGGAAAATCTATAATGGAGCGGACGATGATGGTTCGGGAACGGTGTCGGTTTTAGAAGTTGCGCAAGCATTTGGTGAAGCAGCAAAAAGTGGAAACAAACCCCGTAGAAGCTTATTATTTATGACTGTAACGGGTGAAGAAAAAGGACTTTTGGGTTCGGAATACTACGTTAAACATCCCGTTTTTCCTTTGGTAAATACGGTTTGCGACATCAATATTGATATGGTTGGACGAACGGATAAAGAACATGAAGGTAAGGGCGATTATATTTATGTAATTGGTTCGGACAAACTTTCTTCGGAACTACATTCGGCTTTGCTAGAGCAAAATAAAAAATCACCGATTGACTTAGATTTTAGATTCAACGACCCAAACGATCCAAACCGTTTTTACTATCGCTCAGACCATTACAATTTTGCAAAAAACAAAATTCCAGTGGCATTTTTCTTTAATGGTGTTCACGATGATTATCACCAACCAACGGACGATGTAGAGAAAATCGAGTTTGATAAAATGGAAAAACGAGCAAGATTAGTCTTTAATTTGACTTGGGAAATTGCCAATCGTGAGAAGCGTTTAGTAGTGGATTCGGATAAGAAGTAATTGTATTTTCATTTTCAATTTATACAATTATATTCGTAAATTGAAACTGAAAATCTTACAGTGAAAAACAATACCATGATGGTTACAGTAGAAGAACAACTTTACACCGTTGAGGAGTATTTTGACTTTTGTGAGGCCCACGAAGGACTATACGAATATGTCAACGGAGAAATTATAGAAATGGCAGGAGAAACCCCCATAGCGAATGAGATTGCTGGAAACATTCATTATTTTTTCAGAACAATCTTAAAAGGAAAACCTTTTAAAACGTATCAAAATGCTGTAAAACTTATATTGGGTGGGGGTAAAATCTACCGTATTCCCGATATGATGGTAATTCATAAAGAAGGAGTTGAAGCAAAATCTGTTAAACAGCCCGCTCTAATTGTGGAGGTTTTATCTGAAAGTTCGATGGATACCGACCGCCGTAAAAAATTAGCAGAATATTGTGCCATTGAATCCTTACAGTATTACCTCATCGTTTCGCAGGATATGGGTTTGATAGAAATGTATCGTAGAGTTGATAAAAAATGGGAATTTGAATTTTATACCAATGTTTCTGATAATATCCATCTCTCGTTTTTTGAGACTATTTTGCCTTTAAGTGATATTTACGAAAATGTAGAATTTGAATAATCTTAGAAATGCCAAATCTGAAACATTTGGCATTTTTTTTCTATGTAACCTCTCTTATCTAAGTGTTTGCATTCTTTTTTTCTATGCAACCTACCACACCTATGTGGTTGCAAGGATAGCCCGTTCAATCACTTCTGGAAAGTGTTTATGTTCTAAAACCTGCCCTTTGCGAGCCACATCTTCGGGCGAATCTGTCGCTAATACAGGAAATGAAGCCTGAAAAATTACGCCTCCTTCGTCATAATGTTCATTCACAAAATGAATCGTAATACCTGATTGAGTTTCTTTATTTTCCACGACGGCTTCATGCACAAAATGCCCATACATTCCTTTTCCGCCAAATTTTGGGAGAAGTGCGGGATGAATATTGATAATTCTATTTGGAAATGCCTCGACCATATTCCTTGGAACCAGCCAAAGAAAACCCGCCAGAATCACCCAATCAATCTGATTTTCTTGTAAGATTTTCACAACTTCGCCCGACTTGAACGCCGGACGGTCGAACATAATTAAA
>JBBAKZ010000148.1:6935-7443 GCA_040403275.1 Arcicella sp.
TTTGTAATCTTTCGGCACGTTGGATAACGCCCGCTTCGGGATTATTACAGAGGAATAATTTTATCTTAATTTGGTCAGAATTAGCAAAATATTCAACAATTCGCTCGGCATTTGAGCCAGAGCCAGAGGCAAAAATGGCAATTTTTTTCATTATTTATTGTTCTTTACACAAATATCATCGTCAAAACCCCCAACAACATAATTCCTTTACAAGTATCGCTCAAAAAGCCGAAGTCTTTGGGCTTGTCGGCATAGACTAATTTATATGTTACATATCCCACGGGCAACATCATTATTAAGAAAATATACGCCACTCGGTCGCTGGGTAATTGCGTTGCCAAAATAAAAAGGGTGATAATAAAAGAGGCAATCAGTACGTAAACCAACAGCTTTGTACGAGCAATTCCCCAGATGATGGGTAAGGTTCGGCAACCGTGTTTTTCATCGCCTTTTACGTCTTCCATATCCTTAATTATTTCACGAATGAGGGTAATAAAAAAAGAAAATG
>JBBAKZ010000149.1:0-2795 GCA_040403275.1 Arcicella sp.
GTCATATCCATTGGCAATTAACAATCACAAAAGAGCCATCCGAATGGTTGAAAATTCGCAAGAACCTTTCCGTTGGGAAAAGGCTTTGGCGGAGTATCAAGCTTTGAACAAAATTTATGAGGTTGTTTCACATTCCTCCGTGAGTATGCGTGAAGTTGGCGTTCCTGAATTCTATACCAATGAGTTAGAAACAGCTCGGCAATTGGCAGCTGATGAACGCTACCAAGCGGGAGAAATAGCGTTGTTACATAAGCAAAATCGTTTGGCTGCAAAGGATGCTTTAGTGCAATTTGAAAAAGTTAATCAGTTGATTCCTAATTACAAAGCGGCAAATCAAAAGGCTGAGGAGGCTTTTCAATATGCTGTTCATCGGGTTTTGATTGAACCAGTCAATGATGTTTTTCGCTTAGATAGAAATGAATATAATGCACTTCAAGGCAGTTTCGACCGTGAAATTTTTCGTACAAAAATATCAAATCCTTTTGTCCGATATTACACCCAAAGTACCGCTCGCCAAGATCCATTGCCACAAAATGATGTAATAAACTTTGCCTTAGTAAACTTGACCTCTCCAAGCGTGAATGTGGAGAAGACGATTGAACATTTTAGCCGTGAAATCAGGACTGGGACAAAGAAGAATAAAGATTCAACAATAGTTGATGTTTTTGAAACGGTAAAAGGAACAATCGTTACTTTTCGTAAAACAGTTGTTGTCAACGGAAGGATGGAAATGAAAGTGTTTGATTATAAAACCAATCAACTTTTAAATCAAGAAGTACGTAATGAAACCTATTCGTGGAGGGATTCTTGGCAAATTTTTGAAGGAAATCCTAAAGCACTGGGTGAAGGAAAATCTTGCCCTCCAACCTACGGAAGTGGCAATCTTGAGCCAAGCCCTTATTTATTATTCAGCAATTTAAGTAACCAATTTGCTAATTATTTCAGAGAAAGACTACAAACAATATATCAAAATATATAAATTGTAAATGGTTTATCTCCTATTTTTAGCAGGACTTAATGCTATTTTAATTCTTCATAAATCATAGATTTTATTGATGGTTAGTTCAAAAAAATAGGTTCACGCATAACGCCTGAACCTATTTTTGCTAATAAATACATCTTTTTATCTTGCCGAAACAATTTCAATATCAAAAACTAAAGGTGAATAAGCGGGGATATCCGAACCTTGACTTCTTGAACCATAACCTAATGCTGAAGGAAAAATAAGCGTTGCTTTTTCGCCAACCCTCATTTTTGCAATCCCTTGATCAAAACCAGCAATTGCTCCTCCTGAACCTAAAACAAATGAAAAATTGCCAGCATCAAATTGTTTGTCGGTCAATAATCTTCCAGCATAGATAACCGAAATTGTTTGTCCATTTGCCACTTTTGAACCCGCCGAATTCGATTTTGTAACGATGTAACGCAAACCGGAAGTCGTTTTCTCGGTAACGGTTATTTTTTTTGAAGCAATATATTCTTCAATTTTTTGATTTTCCTGTTCGGGTGTTAATGTTTCCTCACTACTACAACTTGCAATTAAAACGGATAAAAATACCACGTAAAATAATTTTGATTTAAACATTTGAATGGGGTTTTGTAAATGGCAAAGGTAAATTAAAGTTTGGGCTTTTTCAACAAAATATATTTTCAAATGTTCAAGATTATGAGCATTAAATAGTTAAGTTGATTGAGATTTAATACTTTAGAACTCTAAAATAAGTTCTTAATTTGAAAATGTATATTTTCTTTACGGTGAAATTAAGAATTTTAAAAAAATAACCTAGTTTTACAACCAAATCGAGCCTAAACATGTCAATACTAAAAAACAGCATCATGAGAAATATAAATTTATTTTTGTTAGTAACTTTGTTTCTACTGATTTCATGCAAAAAAGATGAAAATTTAAGTCCTGATACGACATTTTTGGGAAAATGGGGTGGACAAGGCATCTCCGTTTTAGCCTCTGATGCACAAGTTGATTTTCAGTTTGACTGTGCAATTGGAATGATTAATAAAAAAGTGATGGTGAGCAATAATCTATTTTCTGAAAAAGGAACTTACACCCAATATGCTGCGAATTTGCCAATCAATGCAAATCCACCCGAACCCAAAGTTGTCTGGTACGAAGGAACTGTCTCGGTAAATAATGTATCAATAGTCATTAAATCAGAAGATGGTAAAACTATCATTAGCAAATATAATCTGTCTAAGAACAATGCTGGTACAATTGTGAGGTGTATGTAGGGAAATGATATGAATCACAACAAAAAGAGGCATAAAATTCAGGGTATACATTTCCTAAATTTTACGCCTCTTTTTGTTACATCTAATATTTCTAAATACCAGTCAGTAATTAGTTTGCAGTAATCACTTTATGGTATATTGACCTAACTTCCATTTCAAAAGCATTTTTTGTATAATTTTTACTCACTGCCTACTACAAACTTAATTTTACTGCCTACTTATTTGATTATTATTTAATTTTCCCGAAATTGATACTTCATCACAAAATTGTAAAATATGAAATCAAATTTTATTAAAACGATACTACTTTGTATCGCTGCATTTTCCCTTCTTTTTCAAATTAATGCCCAAAAACTCAAAACTGATTTATTCAAAAACATGAAAGCTCGTGCCATTGGTCCAGCGGCCATGTCGGGTAGAATCACGGCCATCGATGCAGTAGTTTCTAATCCTGACATTATTTATGCGGGAGCGGCTTCGGGCGGCGTTTGGAAAACGGAGAATGGCGGTACCACTTGGACATCTATTTTTGACGAAAATCCAATCAT
>JBBAKZ010000149.1:2805-7353 GCA_040403275.1 Arcicella sp.
GGGCGAAGGAAATCCACGAAATTCGGTCAATCTTGGTGCCGGTATTTTTAAATCGCTTGATGGTGGAAAGACTTGGAAATCAATGGGTTTGGAGAAAACTAAAAATATTCATCGGGTAATTATTGACCCAACAAATCCGAATATTGTCTACGTTGGCGTTATCGGAAATCCATTTGCCGACCATCCTGAAAGAGGTGTTTTCAAAACCATTGACGGTGGTCAAACTTGGGAGAAAATCCTTTACACCAATGAGCGTTCGGGGGTGGGTGATATGGTAATGGACCCCAGCAATCCCAATAAATTATTCGTGGCCATGTGGGAACATCACCGCAATTCTTACGATTTCAAATCGGGAGGAAAAGGTTCAGGGTTTTATGTCACCTTAGATGGTGGAAAGAACTGGACAAAATTAAGCAATAAACTTAATGGTATTCCAGAAGGCGATTTAGGCAGAATTGGTATTGCCATTGCTCGCTCAGAACCCAACCGAGTGTATGCCTTGATTGAATCGGCCAAAAATGCACTTTACCGTTCGGATGATGGCGGGATTAAATGGGAAAAAATAAACGATGACGATGCCGAAACCATCAAAGGAAATCGCCCTTTTTACTTTTGGGATATTGCCGTGGATTCTAAGAATGAAAATAGAGTGTATGGTATTTTTCAAATGATTTCAATGAGCGAAGATGGGGGGAAATCTTTCAAAGTAATTGTTCCCTACGAAGGCGTTCACCCCGACCATCACGCTTTTTGGATTCATCCCGAAGACCCTTCTTTTATCATTAATGGAAACGATGGAGGAGTTGCCATTTCACGGGATAGAGGTAGGAAATGGACTTTTTCGGAAACCTTGCCAATCGGGCAATTTTATCACATAAATGTTGATAATGAAATTCCTTACAATGTTTACGGTGGTTTGCAAGATAATGGTTCTTGGCGTGGGCCTGGTTATACATGGCAAGAAGGAAGCATCAGAAGTTGGCACTGGCAAATGATGGTGGGCGGTGATGGTTTTGATGTAATGCCTGACCTTCAGGATGTTAGACATGGTTACGCAATGTCGCAAGGGGGAAATTTGGCAAGATACGATGCCGAAACTGGCGCCAATGTTTTCATTCGCCCGAATGTGCCCGATCTCAAAACTCGTTTACGTTTTAATTGGAATGCTGCTTTTGCGCTCGACCCAATTGATAAAAAAACGATTTATTACGCTTCGCAATTTGTCCATAAATCGACTGATAAAGGAATGAATTGGGAAACGATTTCACCCGATTTAACGACGGATAATAAAGTTCAACAAAAAGCGGCCGATGAAACGGGCGGGTTGACTATGGATGTAACTTCTGCCGAAAATCATAATACCATTTTATGTATTGCGCCATCGCCGGTGACTCAAGGCGTAATTTGGGTGGGCACGGACGATGGAAATGTGCAAATGAGCCGAGATGGTGGTAAAACTTGGATAAATGTTACTCCAAAAATCGTTGGATTGCCGAAGGAATCTTGGATTCCGCAAATTAGAGCGTCAACTTTTAATGCGGGAGAAGCTTTTGTGGTGGCCAATAATTATCGTCAAGGAGATATGGGTGCGTATATTTTCAGAACGAAAGATTACGGACAAACGTGGACGCATTTGGTGGATGATAAAAAAGTAGTGGGTTATGCTTTGGCGTTTCAACAAGATATTGTGGAGCCAAAATTAATGTTTGTTGGTACTGAACAAGGACTTTGGGTAAGTGTGGACGAAGGTGCCAATTTTACGCAGTGGAAAAATGGATTTCCACCCGTTTCAACGATGGATTTAAGTATCCAGGAACGTGAAGCCGATTTGGTAATTGCCACCTTCGGTAGAGCCATTTATGTATTGGATAATATTCGTCCGCTTCGTCAAATTGCGGCAACAAATGGGACTATTTTAACCCAAAAATTAGCCACTTTCGATAATGCTACGGGTTATATGGCGAATTATCGTGATGCCGCTGGTGCAGGTTTTGCGGGTGATGCCAACTACACGGGAGAAAATCGTAAAAAGGGTTTTAAATTGAGCTATTTTTATAATCCACCGAAGAAAGATACAATTTCGGTGAAAAAGGATGCACCAAATTTATTGGATAATAAAGTATCAAACTTGAATGTTAAAAGTAATGAAAAAGCTAAAAATAAGCGTTTAGAAGTTAAATCTACCGAGAATGTGGCGGTCGTTCAACCAGTGCCAAAGGATACGACCAAAAAAGTTAGTATTAAATACGATACCGTTTATGTGAAAATATATAATTCCGATGATAAACTTATCAGAACCTTGCAACATAAGCCAGATTCAGTTGGTTATCAGGCTTTTATGTGGAATATGACGGAAAAAGGTGTTCGTTATCCAGGTACGCCAAAACCTAAGAAAAATGCACCCGATGGTAACGGAATTGATGTTTTAGCGGGAAAATATAAAGCTGTTTTTACCTGCGGAGATGCCAAAGATTCTACCATGATTGAGGTAAAAGACGACCCTCGAGTACCTGTTTCAACGGAAGTTAAAACGGAACAAAGAGTTTTATACGCTCGAATGGAAAAATCAATTATCCAACTCACTGAAGCCACCGACCGCCTCACCGAAGCCGAAGAAATAGCGAAAGCGGTTCAAAGTCAAGTGAAAGATAAAGAAGGTAAAGTGTTTGAAGATTTAGGAAAAGCCAGTAAATCGATTCAAGATTCTATCAAAGTAAAAAGAGAAATCATTACGGGTAAAAAGTTTGAAAAACAAGGCTACGGACGGCCTTATCAAGTAACACCGCAAGGCAAGATTTTTGAAGCGATGAATTATATTAGTTCAAAACAAATTAACCCAACCAAAGCTGATATTAATCTAGTGGAGCAATTAGAGATTTTAACGAAAGAATCCATCGAAAAAATCAATCAATTTTTTGCTAATAATTGGGTTGAATATCGTAAAAAAGTTGAGGCAAATCCAGTAAAAACTTTCAAAGATTATTCGCCGATAGGAGAAGTAAAGTAAGATTAACTAAGAACTATAAAAGCTATAATCCCGAAATTATTCGGGATTATAGCTTTTATTATGATGGGTAAGATTTTGCACCAACCATATCTTTTTGTTTGACCATCTCCCGTTTCTTCATCAACCTGTCCTTGCTGTAAATGATTTTATTTTTGAAGTTGTAATTTTGAAATTTGTGTCACTCAGCAGTGTTCGGGTTATAAATTTTGGATTAAGCGATACTAGAAGGCTTTTTTTGATGTAAGGGAAATTTTATAAAGGTTCAGTTATAACAAACCCAAGCATTTTACCATAATTCTCACCCAAAAACCTATCTTTGAGAAAACATTTACTTCATCAATTCTTATGCCCAAAAAACTCCACGAAATCATTCATCGAAATTCGTTTAATCTTACACTTTTTGCTTCCATTACGGCCTTTTTTACTTACCTGTGTTTCTATCCATTTCGGCGTGCCTACACCGCAGCAACGTATGATGATTTGGCATTTTTCGGAGTGAATTTTAAAATTCTGATTATAACAGCACAAGTACTGGGTTTTGCCGTTTCTAAGGGTTTAGGAATAAAATATGTTTCTGAAATGTTATCCCAAAATCGTTCACGTAACTTACTGATAATGATTGGTTTATCCTGGATTTGTTATTTGTTGTTTGCCCTTACTCCCGCTCCATTTAATTTGCTTTTTATATTCATGGCCAGTCTTCCTTTAGGCATGGTTTACGGAACTATTTTAGGATTTTTAGAAGGAAGAAAAACAACCGATTTATTGGTTGCGGTACTAACGGCCTCATTTATTATGGGTTCTGGATTTGCCAAAAGTATCGGAAAATGGGTTATGACAAATTTGGGTGTAAGTCAGTTTTGGATGCCTTTTGTTGCTTGTGCAATTATGATTGTTCCCTTCGGAATTTGTGTTTGGTTGATGGGGCAAATTCCGCCACCCACTGAAGAAGATAAAGAAAATAGAACCGAGCGAAAACCCATGCAAAAGGCTGACAGAAAGGCTTTTATCAAAGAATTTGCTTTAAGCATGACCATTTTCGTGGTCTCCTACGTCTTGCTCACTACTTTCAGAGAATTCAGAGATAATTTTACGCCAGAGATTTGGAAATTGTTGGGTTATGGAAATAATTCAGCAATTTTTACACAAACCGAAACGCCCATTGCCATCACGGTATTATTGATGATGGCAGCGATGCGTTGGGTGCAAAATAACTATAAAGCCTTCGTAATTATTCAATTATTGATGTTAGCAGGAGGGGTTTTGATTGGCGTAAGTACATTACTTTTTCAACAAAAAATCTTATCACCCGTGGCGTGGCTTACGACCTTGGGCTTGGGTGTTTATATGGCGTATGCGATGTGCAATAGCCTTTATTTTGAACGCATGATTGCCGCTTTTAAGAAATCTGGAACGGTGGGATTTTTGATCACTTTCGCTGATTATTACGCTTATATTGGCAGTATTTTAGTATTATTTTACAAAAATTTCTTCCAAAAAAGCATCAAAGGGCTGACATCCAATAGGGGGAAGTAGCGCAT
>JBBAKZ010000150.1:0-7340 GCA_040403275.1 Arcicella sp.
GGGGCAGGAATTTATTATAACAATGACGACGCTTATTTTGGTGTTTCGCTGCTAAATATGAATGCCACCGATAGCTATAATCGCCCCATTTTTATTTCTGGCGGATACGTTTTTACGATTGATGATGATTTTAAAATCAAAACGGGGGCAGTGATTAGAAAACAATCTTCTAATTTAGGCGGAAAAACGGTCTTCGACCTCAACGCAACAGGGTGGATTAATGATAAATTCGGAATTGGCTTGTGGTACCAAAATACGGGTTCTGAACTTTCAGATAAAGCCATTTTAGGCTCCTTCCAAATCCAATTAAATAAATTCCAGTTAGGATATGCCTACGATTTTTCGGGAACGGGAAATACCAATTCTCTTTCAAATGAAGGTTTTCATCAGATCATGCTGAAATATGAAATTGATGCAGGAAATGGAAAATCGGGTGTTTTTAGGTATTTTTAGTAATATCCATAAGACTGCATCCAATCAATCATTTTAGTATTTTCTATGCGAGTATATTGTTGCGTATAACGTAAATCTGTTTTCCCATTTTCAAAAACCAAAAGTCCAATTCTATAATTTCCTCTTTTCACACAGTCCTGTTGAATCATGGTAACAAAGCCAGGACTAAACAGTTGGCGATTACGTAAAAAATCTTTTAGAATAAGAGAAGGGCGTTGCGGATAAATCATAAAAACATCTCCCGTTTTTTCGTTTTTCATTACCACGAAAAAAGTATTTTCAAAATATTTTTCTGAAAGATAAAAATCGTGATTGTTGAAGGACGAAATTTTAACGCCGCCATAAACATCATTCACCTTATTTAGAAAAGAAAAATTTAGTTTTATGTTTTTAGATGCCTGATTGTCAATTGGTTGATAAAGAATATTTTCTAAAGCATCAATTCTGCTTTTAGGAAATTGATAAATATTGTTCCGTAAAGATTCTTCAAATAAAGCCAAAGATTGGGGCGAAAATCCGAACATTTTATTGTTGGTGGTTCGATGATGTTTTAAATCATAAATATCTGCCTCGTGCGAACGTTCGTAAAATAGCACTTGAGGAATAGCCTTATCGTAGGAATGCACACAAAAAATTAAACTCAAAGGCAAAGAAATAATGCCAATAATTCGCCGAATTTTTCCTTCCGAAAACATGATAAATAATAAATAAACACCGCCAATACTTATCACCGAATAACGCAAATATCGATCAGCTAACATTAATTCTTTAAAAAAAACATCTCTTGAAATGGCGACTCCTGCGGCAGTAAATAAAAGTGAAAAAGCCATTAAAATCATAATTATTCGTTAACGAAAAAGTTCATCAAATTTTAGCAAAATAACGTCGCTTTTATCATTTTTTAAAATAGATTTATGAATTAAGTGTTTGAAAATCAATAAGATAAAAGCGAAAATAAATAAACCCATTATGATGGCTAGCAATAACCCAAATGCTCCGATTACGGCGTGGTTAGAAGTAAATTGTTCCAACAATCCACCCAAAAAACCACTCAAAGGTCCCAAAATAATTTTAGGTTTTGACATCAATAAATCTTGAAAAGAATACCCCGCTAATCCGACCACGGTAGGCATATTGCGATAAAATAATCCACCCGTAATGAATCCAATTACTGCATAAATAAGGGTCATTTTATACCGTCTTTGATAAAGTGGAATCAATGTGCCAAGCATGAAGATATAGAAAGCATTTCCATTAATTTGGGTATGGATAATGCCCAAAATAACCGCAATAATAAATGATTTTGTTGTATGTTTTGCCAAGAAATAATACGTTGCAATTGTAAAAAAAATGGATTGTTGATAATGTAAACAACTCAACATCCAGAAAATATTGCGGAGAAAAATCGGTTGAAAAAGTATGAAGATGAAAGGAATAAAATAGAAAATGGGAATATTGTTTTCCCGAATTATTCTTAAACAGAAATACCAAAAACCCAGTAAGAAAAAAGAGCCAAAAATACAAAGGGATTTAAAATTGACTTGCCCTTCAATAAGGTAATCTAACCAGACGAGAAACTTTATCTCTCCAAAACGATGCCTTTTGAAATTTTCCATTAGAATTTTCTATCATTTTTGAGGATCGTGTTGTACTCTGACGATGGTGTTAAGTATTTGAAAATCATCAAGATAGGGTACATTTATGGTATGTGTAAAATGTACTGGTAAAAAATAATGATTGGTATTATCATCACACAGAAAAGACCAATTTCATATTGATTTTTAATAGTATTGCCCATATTTCATATAGTTTTTATGTGTAAAATGTTAAAAAATGTAAATGTTTCGTAAAAAATGGGCGGTTTTAAACGATAATTTAGTTTGTGGTAATATCAACAATATTCAGATTAAAAAATCTATGCCAGCACGCTACCTTTACATCATGATTAAGAAAAAAATAGTGTTAGTAAACATAAATTGCCCAAATGCCTCAAACGGACTGGCTGAAAAAGGTTTTGTAACGTTGAAGTCTATATTTACGCCTCAACAGTGTGAAGAATTGATTGGCTTAAATAATCAGCCAATTTATTACTCAGCTATTAATATCGCTCGTTATGAATTTGGTTTGGGCGAACACAAATATTTTAATTATGCGTTGACGAATCTCATTCAAAGTCTTCGGACTGGCGTATTACTGTTAAACACCACTCATCATTCCTAATTTTTTAGCCATGAATACGCAAGAACACATTGATTATCAGCGAATTGAATTAGCAATTCAATTTATAGAAAATAATTTTCAACTACAGCCCGCCTTGGAAGAAATGTCCGAAGCCGTCAATCTTTCAGCGTTTCATTTTGATAGTATGGTCACCAAATGGGCAGGAACTTCTCTACAACGTTTTATGCGTTTTTTATCGAAAGAATACGCCAAAAATGTCCTGAATGAAACCAAAGATTTGTTGGATACGACAATGGAAATGGGCTTTTCGAGTACTTCACGCTTACACGATTTTTTCGTAACGTTTTAGGCAATGACGCCCGCCGAAGACAAGCGAAAAGGCGGTGGTTTAATGATTCAGTATGGAATCCATCAAACGCCTTTTGGAAATGCTTTTATAGCGATAGCTTCCCGTGGAATTTTTTCTATCGGATGAAAAATCGACCAATGAATTAATGCGTTTAAAAAATGAATTTAAAAACGCTGAATTTATTGAAAATCAGGAAGATACCTTGGTTTTTGTGAATCAAATTCTTGTAGAAAGTTTGGATAAAAAAACCTTTAACGACACTTTTACGGGGTACTAATTTTCAAATAAAGGTTTGGGAGTCATTGCTCAAAATTCCATCGGGCCGATTGGTGATATTGCAAAATTGATTGATAAGCCCACGGCACAGCGGGCAGTCGGTTCTGCGATTGGGTTAATAATATTGCCTATTTAATTCCTTGTCACCGAGTAATTCAAAAAGTGGGAACAAGGGTAATTATCGTTGGGGAGCCTATCGGAAAAAGGCGATTTTGGGTTGGGAGGGAGCAAAGTTTGAGGAGAATAAATAATTGAGTGGATTAGATTTACTCATGGCATATCATAACGAGGATAGATTTACCTGATTATTTTTAACCACATGCCATGAGTTTAAGGAGAATTAATTTTACTTCAAAGTTTTCAAATATTCAATCGATAAAGGCACATTTTCAACTTCGTGTTCGCTTTCGTCTTCTATAAAATAATGTTTAATACCGATTTTTTTAGCAACCCTAAAGATGTTTTTCCAATCTGCTTGCCCCGTTCCTAAAACAACGTCATTTTCGGCCGGCGTATGGCCAGAAAAATCACCAACCACGCCTTTTTTAAGGTCTTTTACGTGCATTAATTTCCAGCGACTACCGTATTTTTCGAGTAATTGAACGGGATTTCCCCCGCCGTGAAGTACCCATAAAACATCCATTTCAAAGAAAACGTATTCGGGATTTGTGTTTTGGAAAATATAATCTAAAAGCGTACCGTTTTCGTAAGGTCTAAACTCAAAACCGTGCGGATGATAACAGAAAGTCAAGCCATTTTCCTTTAATATTTTTCCGGCTGAATTAAAAACTTCCACGGCTTTTTTTGCATCCTCAATCGTGAAATTATCTCCTTTGTGAGGAATCCACGCACACATGACAAATTTTGAACCCAATTCCTGTGCATTTTTGATAATCTTTTGAGGATTTTTTTCTAGGTCTTCAAAACCACTTCCTGTCGATGGAATACTGATGCCTCGGTCATTACAAAGTTTTTTGAATTCCTCGTTGGTTGTGCCTTTGGTCGCTCCACCTTCTAACTCTGTTATACCCAATTTTTGGATAATGTCCAGCGTTGAAACGGCTCCATTTTTAGGAAATTCCTTTCTGAACGTATAAGCCTGCACGCCAAATGGATAGTTGAATACTTTTTTTCCTTTTTGAGCAAAAATATCTGTTTGAATTGTCAATATCGACAAGACGAAAAATAGAAATTTAACCGTATTTTTCATTTTTAGCAATTTGTTTTTGAGATAAAATAGTTTTAAATATCGTGAAAATTTGTGAATAACGCTGTGATATCAATTGTCCAAAAATTATTCAAATTGAAAGGCGAAATATGTACAAGTTCCTTTACCCGTATTTTTAAGGCCATGAAGACTATTTGATTGTAAAAAAATAATGTCACCCACTTTTGAATCATGCCAAGTGCCATCAATCGTTTCTTGTGCTTGGCTTGTGGCCTCCTCTTTTTGACTATTTATCAAGAAAATGATTTCTGCGGGTTTGTGTTTATGCGGTTCATGACTCGATAACCCTTCATTTAAGGTGGTAGTGTGCATCTCAAAGCGGGTTGTCATGGATGTTGGGCGATTGAAAAAATCTTTTCTGCCACCTTTGTCGTGAGGTTTAAAGGCAACTTCATCCCAATTTAACAGCAATGACCCACCCGCTTTTTTGCCCCTTTCAAGGTCAACTGGTAGCACCGAGTTAAACTGAAAAACGTAATAAGTGGTATTACCATCGCTTTTATTTTCAGTTTCACGCAAATCGTTCGACATGATTAAAGCCAGTCCACCTGCCTTCAATACCTTTGTTTTACCTTCGATGGTTACGGTTAATTCGCCCTCTTTTACAATGATTAATTCCTCATTTTCTTGCGTATAGGCTTCTTTTCTCATTCTGCCTTTTGGTAAAAGCGTACTGGCATGAACCTTAAAAAGTTTAAAATCAGGCGTCGTGCCTTCTAAAATCTGGCGAGCTTCACCCTGAGGTCTTTTAACTGCTGTCAAATTGTTCCAATAATAAACGTTAGATTCCATGGGTTTGCTTTGTGAAAAAGCTAAACTTTGAAACAAACAAAATAAAAGAATTAGCTTTTTCATATTTATTGAAGACTGAATTTTTATAAAATTGGGTATTTTTAAGTAATAATTTTAGGTTTAGCCATTTTATAATTCGTTAGATGATCACAACTTACAATACTAACCCCCAACAACTAAATCCAAACCCCTATTTACCACAATTGATGCACTGATTTTTTGACGTATTTATCGTAAACTTCGTTGATATTAAATAATTGTTCTTCGCTCAAAGCTGGATAATTTAAGGAATCTAAATTGGCTTTAACTTGCTCCGGTTTTGACGCCCCGGGAATAATGGTCGTGACTGCCTCATGTTGTAAAATCCAACGTAAAGCCATGGGAGCCAGATTGTTATCGTTAGGAAAAATGGTTTTTAACTCGTCAACCGCAGCAAGTCCAGTTTCATAATCAATGCCCGAAAAGGTTTCGCCTTTGTCAAATTGTTCGCCATTCCGATTAAAATTTCGGTGGTCGCCTTGTGTGAAAGTTGAGTTGCTTGAAAACTTGCCCGTCAATAATCCACTTGCCAAGGGAACTCGCACAATTACGCCCACATTTTTCTTTTGTGCTTGCTCGAAAAACAATTCTGTAGGACGCTGACGAAAGACGTTGAAAATAATTTGAACGGATGTAACATTCTGATATTCAATGCCTTTTAAAGCTTCTTCGACTTTTTCTACACTGATACCGAGGTTCAAGATTTTGCCTTCGTCTTTTAATCTATCAAATAATTCAAATATTTCTGGACGGTAATAAACTTCCGTGGGTGGACAATGCAATTGAATCAAATCTAAGGTTTCGAGTCCCATATTTTTGAGACTATTTTCAACAAATTTTCGTAAAACTGCGGGTTGATAAGCTTCATTGGTGTGCGGATTGAGCTGACGACCACATTTTGTCGCCACATAAATCCGTTCCAAACGACTTTTTACAAATCGCCCAACGGCTTTTTCACTTTCGCCATCTCCGTAAACATCGGCTGTATCGATAAAATTAATGCCCGAATCAACGGCAGCGTTCAATATTTCATCCGCCGTGGTATGATTAAAAACATCCCCCCATTTTCCGCCCACTTGCCAAGTACCAAGGCTGATTTCTGAAATTTCAAAGCCTGTTTTTCCTAATGTTCTGTAATTCATGTGTCAAATGTATATGGATAAATAATTTCTGTTGTCCTGATTTATTTTATGTGGAACGGGCATGCTACATTTTTAAAATTTTACTCACAAAATCCCAAGCTACCACTCCCGCCGTTACCGAAATATTTAAAGAATGTTTAGTGCCGTATTGTGGAATTTCTAAGCAAAAATCAGCCTGTTCAACGACAGATTGATTTACGCCAAAAACCTCATTGCCAAACACAAAAGCATATTGTTGATTTTCAGCTGGCTCAAAGCTAAGCAGCGAAATGCTATTTTCTACTTGTTCAACTGCGGCCACAATTACGCCTTCCGACTGCAATTTCTTTACAAGTGCCAGTACATCTTCTACGTGTTCCCACACAACGGTTTCGTCGGCACCCAAAGCGGTTTTCTGGATTTCTCGGTGCGGAGGGGTTGCCGTGATGCCGCACAAATAAACCTTTTCAACTTTAAAAGCATCACTCGTTCTAAATACCGAACCGATGTTATTCATACTTCTAATGTCATCCAAAATTAAGGTGTACGGAAATTTTTCAACCGCTTTAAATTCCTTCGTGGAAAGACGATTCAAGTCGTCCATTGATAGTTTTTTCATATTCTATTTTTTTAGTCGCTTGCCTCTGGCGAGTGACTAACTTTTGTTTATTTTACACCCCTCAATTCTGAATCCACAAATTGCTGCCACTTTTGCTGTCCCACAACATTAATACTATGATTACTCTCATCGTCATAATCCTTTTGTAAACGGTTCATTTCTCGGTAAATTTCAATAAAAAGTAACTGCAATTCACTGTCATAATTATCAACCGTCAGAATTGCTTTGGCTTTTTGTTTAAAGCGTTCTACCACAATTTTTGTTAAATCAAAATGCACTTGT
>JBBAKZ010000151.1:0-7334 GCA_040403275.1 Arcicella sp.
CTTTTGGCTCTGTCAATCCCCGTGATAATTCACCTTTTCAACTTCCGTAGAACGAAAAAAGTGTTGTTCACAAATGTCGCTTTTCTAAGAGCGGTAAATACCACTACGTCCTCCTTCCGTCGACTCAAACATCTTTTGATTATGGCGGCTCGCATGGCATTTATTGCGGCTTTGGTCTTGGCTTTTGCACAACCTTTTTTACCTTCCAAATCGGGTAAAGGCGTAAAAGCGGGTGGCGTAGCGAGTGTGTATATCGATAATTCGCTTTCGATGCAAAATGAATCGGACAAAAAAACGTACTTGGATAAAGCCATCAATAAAGTCGAAGAATTATTGACGTCTTTCCCACAAGGATCTCAATTACAATTAGTTACCAATGATTTTTCGTCTGACGAACACGGCGTTGGTAATGCTCAAACCATCAAAGACCGCACAACCACCGTCAAGTTTACGCACACGCCCCGCACGTTTGATAATATCTTGAAACGGCAGGCGAGTTTGGCATCTAAACATAATTCGCAAGGGGGCAATCAATATTTATGGTTTTCGGATTTTCAAAAATCTACTTCGGGGGATTTATCGAAAATCAAATTAGATTCTACTTCAAGACTTTTTGTGGTTCCCGTACAGGCGAAAGCTTTGCAAAACGTATTTGTGGATTCGGTTTGGATGAGTACGCCATTCGTGCGTGAAATGTCCGCTAATCAATTGACTGTCAAGTTATTCAACACGGGCGAACGTGCCGTAGAGAATTTGCCAGTAAAACTTTTTATTGACGATGCCCAAGTTTCATCGACTATCGCCAGCATCCAAGCCAAGTCGGCCATGATGGCTAATTTTTCATTTACCGTAAAAAATAAAGGCTACAAAAAAGCGAGAATTTCTTTTGATGATACGCCAATTACCTTTGATAACGATTATTATTTTGTGCTGAATGCAGCGCCAACTATCAAAGTTTTGCACCTTTTCGGGCAGGCTTCGGCAGGGCGATATATTCCTACGGTTTTTGCGAATGACAGCGTTTTTGCTTTCAGAAGTTTCTCGGCTTCCAACGTTGATATTGGGCAATTTAAAACGGCAAATCTAATCCTCTTGGAAGGTGTCCAAAAGATGGATGGAAGTATCAAAACGGCTTTGCAAGATTTTGTCCGTTCGGGTGGAAGTTTGTTGGTAATTCCATCTCAAACGCCTGATATACAGAGTTATAATAATTTCTTGGGTGCGTTCAATATTCGTGGAATTCAATCGAAAGTGATTACGGAAACCGATTTCACACCTTTAGCCGAACCTGTAAAAACGTCCTCATTTTTCGTAGACATTTTTGATAACTCTACGCAAAAAGAATTACTCCAAATGCCCAATCAAGGTGGGGTCTTGTCGTGGCAAGCCTTGGGCGACAAGTTATTAAATTTCAGAAATAATCAGCCATTTTTATCGGTTTCTAATGCCGGAAAAGGCAAGGTTTATTTAACGGCTGCTCCATTGGATGTTCAATTCGGTGATTTTGCGAGAAATGCCCTTTTTGTACCCATCATGTATAAAATTGCGGCGTTGAGTGTACGCCAAGAACCAACCGCCTATTCGTTTGAACAAAATACTTTTACGGTTGAAGTGAATGATATTCCTAGAACCGCAAGTTTCAAATTAAGAAAAGGAAAATTAGAAATTATTCCGGCACAAAATCTTAACGGAAAACAATTGACCATTGAACTACCAAAAGCTAATCAATTAGCTGACAATCAGTCTATTGAATCGGGATATTATGAATTAGTCTTGGATGGGAAAGTGGATAGATTAGTGGCTTTCAATCACGATAATAAAGAATCCATGATGGATTTTTATAGTGCCGATGAATTGAAAAGTATTTTTAATGGTAATAAAAATGTACAGGTTTTTGATAAAATAGACGATGCTGATTTTGTAAAAACCTTCAAAGACGAAAACTTTGGCGTGGCATTATGGAAGTATTTTCTGATGGCCGCCTTGCTGTTTTTAGCCATTGAGATTTTGCTGGTAAGGTTGATGAAATAGTTATATACGTTTACAAAAAATGCCTCTTCAAGAATATGAAGGGGCATTTTTTGTACTCGTATTATTTTTAGAAAAGGTTAATGAAATCGTTTTTCGTTGGATTAATACCCAATAAATTACTTTGCAAGTAAGTGAATAATTTCCGATAAATTGCAAATGTCAGGAAAAAATGGGAGAAAAGTTGGAATGGAGAAAGTAAAAAGGGGTTTATCAACTAAAATTCAATTCTTTTGTCTGTTCCATATTGTACCAATCAATTTTTCGACTAAATTTATAATGCAAGTATTTATCTAAAAGCTTAAAGCTAGTAGCCAACAGCCCAAAAAACATTAAACCCTATGCTTAGTAGAGTCGCAAATTCAGTTTATTGGATGAACCGGTACATCGAACGTGCCGATAATTATGCCCGTTTTATCTCGGTCAATTTCAACCTTGCCTTAGATTTACCTCCGAACGTTCCAGAACAATGGAAACCACTCATTGTTGCCACAGCGGATAATTATATTTTTGAGAAATGGTATGAAGCACCCACCCGTGAGAATGTCCTTTATTTTATGACTTTTGATAGTCGAAATCCTAATTCGATTTTATCTTGTTTATACGAAGCTCGTGAAAATGCTCGGACAATTCGTGAAAGTATTTCTCGTGAAATGTGGGAGTATGTCAATCAAATTTATTGGACCGTCAAGGATGCAGATCACGACAGTAAATCGTGGGAATTAGCCCGTTATCAGGGTTTTTTGGATAATATAAAGACCGGTAGTCAATTGTTTTATGGCATTGTAGATTCTACGATTACTCGGGGAGAAGCGTGGCATTTTGGACGATTGGGAAGACTTTTGGAACGTGGCGACAAGACGACAAGATTCTTGGACGTAAAATATTTTACGCTTTTGCCTGAAGTTGATGCGGTTGGGTCTCCTTTGGACTTATTGCTTTGGTCGGCGGTTTTGAAGTCCGTAAGTGCCTACAATATGTTCCGTCAGCAATATCAGATTGTCAATTCAACTGCCATTACTGATTTTTTATTATTGGATAAAAAATTCCCTCGCTCAGTGATGTATTGTATTCGTCAAGCAGAATTGTCTTTGTACGAAATTTCTGGAACGGCGATTACGAATTCGTATTCAAATCCTGCGGAAAAGGCCTTGAGTAAATTGCGTTCAGAAGTTGAGTTTTCGGAAGTGAAGGAAATTTTTGAAGTCGGATTGCATCAATATTTAGATGAATTTCAAAAGAAAAACAACGCTGTTGGAGCGGCCATTTTCAAAACGTACTTCGATTT
The DNA here is from genome assembly GCA_040403275.1 of Arcicella sp. Classification (GTDB taxonomy): domain Bacteria; phylum Bacteroidota; class Bacteroidia; order Cytophagales; family Spirosomataceae; genus Arcicella. The sequence goes on from JBBAKZ010000151.1 coordinate 3,317, forward strand.
AAAACCAGTTATTCAAGAACAATCGCAGATAGTTGTGGCGAATCAATAAAAGAGTGGTTAAATTTGTCAAAAGAAACGAAAATAATCAACCTCCGTATAATGACTTATTGCTTAGGAATAAAAGTTAAAGATGGACTTATTGCCATTGCCGATAATAGAATAACGGCTGGTACGGAAGTTTACTCAAATAAAAAAGTATCAACACATCAAATCGGAAACCATTCATTGTTTATTATGACGGCGGGTTTGCGGTCAATTAGGGATAAATCAATTACTTACTTTCATCACTTGACAAAAGAAAAAGGCTTCAAGTTTGATCACATGTTGGAAGCCGTTAATGCCTTTGCCGAAATGATTCGAAAAGTAGCCAGCGAGGACAAATCCTCTTTGAAAGAGGAGGGCTACAAGTTTAATTTACATTCCATTGTGGGTGGACAAATGGCGCATGATGATGAACATAAACTGTTTTTAATCTTTCCAGAAGGCAATTGGATTGAAATAAATGAAGGCTTGAAATATCAAATCATTGGCAATTCAAATTATGGTAAACCGCTTTTAAATAGAACTTTAACGTACGAAACTTCAATAGAAGATGCGTTGAAATTAGGATTTCTTTCCTTCGATGCCACTCAAGTAAGTGCCAGCGATGTTGATTATCCAATTGACGTAGTGGTTTATCACAAAAACAGTTTTCAATTAATTGAACATCGTTTAGAAAAAAGTCAAATGGAAGACGTTACGAAACAATGGAATGCACTGTTGAAAACTTCCGTAGAAAGTTTGCAGGACGAGTGGATTAGTGATGTATTGGGTGTTCAGCTTTTAGGGGTTGGGTTTTAGGTATTTCCATAAAAATAGAAAGCCCAATCGCTAACCCCTAAAACCTAACCCCTAAAACCTATAATATTATGACCATAAAAATAGCACACGAACTTCATTACGAATATACCGATGCGGTTCATTTAGAACCGCATTATTTGTATTTACATCCCAAACGGAGTTCTTTATTGACCCTAAAATCGTATCAACTTGATGTTGACCCTCAGCCGGATTTTATCGCTAAAAATCTTGACGAGTCGGATAATACGCAACAAATTTTGTTTTTTAGTAAGCCTACAACTAAGCTCCATATGAAGGCAACCTCAATCGTTGAAACTACCGAGTTCAACCCGCTTTCATTTGTCTATCATCCCTTTCAGAATAGCCAATTGCCGATTGATTACAGCGAAAAATCAAAGCTAACCTTAACGCCGTATCTCGTGAAAACGGGCATTACCACGCTTATTGACCGAACAGCAAGGCAAATTGCGGGTGGCGTTAGTTGGAATACCACTTCGTTTCTAACCGAACTCAACAAATTTATCAATACGTTTGCCTACGAAGTCAGAGAAGATGGCAAACCAAATTCGCCCGAAACTACTTTATTGACCAAAACGGGTTCTTGCCGGGATTATTCGGTATTGTTTATGGCGCTGTGCCGAGTGATGGGCATTGCTGCTCGTTTTGTCAGCGGTTATCATTACGGAGACCCCAAACAACCACAATATTTACACGCATGGGTGGAAGTATATTTGCCAGGCGGAGGTTGGCGTGGATTCGACCCTACGCAGAATTGCTTAGTTTCTGGAAAACACATTCCATTGGCGGCCTCAGCAATTTCGGATGCGGTTACGCCCGTTTACGGAACCTATCGTGGGAGTGCAAAAAGTAATTTTGTGACGAGCGTTAGATTGATGGAGTTGTAGTCCAATGCTTTCAAATTGGGCTACATGATTTTTTTCAACATTTCAAGATTCGTTCTTTCATCAAAAACGGCTTGGATTGGAATTTGAAAATCAGTTAGAACAAAACTCTTGATATTTCCTTCCGAAGATTTTAAAATGAGTTCATAACCCTCTTCTTCAAGATGATATTGCTCAATCGTTTGGTGGTCAGGGTCAATAATCCAATATTCTGCAATATGATGAGCCTGATAATCTTGAAATTTAACGCCTCTATCTCGTTTTTTTGTCCCTTCTGATAAAATCTCAATGATAAAGTCCGGTGCTGGGAAAAGCGTTTGTTTTGCTACAAAATTATCTGATTTTTCTTTTTTGAAAAAACAAATATCTGGCTCATAATCATTCCGAGTCAGGGTAATCATAATTTTTTCGATGCCTACAAAGCCTAATTGATTTTTGATATTATAAACATTCATCAATTGTGCCAATAGAAGTGAGGCAGAATTATGTCTTTTCATCACGGGCGAGTGAACGATGATTTCACCGTTGATGAATTCTACTTTTTCTTGCTCCGTAATATCGTTGTAAAAGGCAATTCTACGGGTTTTTTCATCTTCAAGGGCATTGTGTGCTTCTTGAAGAAGAAAGTAAGCATCTGGCTCTTTTAATATTTCAGAAATAAGTCTGTTACTCATTATTTTACGTTTTGATTTCAAATATACAAAAAAGAGATTTTAATTATGGCATTTTCGTAATTTTGAATTAAAGAATAAATAACCAAGCGCCCAAATGATTTACCTAAACGGAGAAATCCTCCCATCTGAAAAAGCCCAACTCCACGTATCAGACCTTGGTTTGTTGAGAGGCTACGGCATTTTTGATTTCTTTCGTGCCATTGATGGCCAACCCATTTTTATCGAAGATCATTTAGATAGATTTAAAAATTCTGCCAAATTGATGGGGCTTCCAATTCCTGAATCAAGGGATAAACTGCGAGCAATTATCCACGAAATCATCCGCCTAAATCCTCATAAACTTTTAGGAGTAAAAATGATTTTGACGGGTGGATATTCGGAAGATGGTTACACGCCTTCGCCGACTTCTAATTTAGTGGTGATGGGAAAACCTTTTGAATTCAAACCCGCTGATGTGGGCATGAAATTGATGAGTATGGAATACAGAAGAGAAATTCCTGAGATAAAAACCTTGAATTATATCGTGCCTATCCGAGCCATGCAACAGATGAAATCGGTTGGTGCCGATGATGTATTGTATCATAAAGATGGTAAAATTTCAGAATCTTCCCGAAGTAATATTTTTATCGTGAAAGACGAAAAAATTATTACCCCATTGGATGGTGCACTGTTTGGCGTAACCAGAAAACATATGCTGAATTTTGCTAAAAATCATTTTGAAATAGAAGAAAGAGACGTTACAATCCAAGAATTCTGGGAAGCAGACGAAGTTTTTACAACGGGAAGCACCAAACGAATTATTGCTATCACACAGACCGATCATCAAGTGTTTAGTGAGGCTAAAGTAGGAATTATTACTAAGAAGCTACAAGCTCTTTTTCTGGAAGCAGAGAAGAATAGCGTGGCAATTGGTTTTTAAAGGATAATTTCAGCAAATTTGAGTGACATAACTGAAAAAATTGTGTCTTAAATTTTGTGGAAGTATTAAAAAAAGATACTTTTGAATTTGGGTAAAGATTTACTTTCAATACTCTTTAAATGTATTTACAAACAAATAAAAAAACCGTCTTACAATTATGGGATTAATGTCATTTTTTAAAGGTGTCGGAGAAAAAGTTTTCGGAGGACACAAAGAAGTAGAACCAGCTACCGCTGCTACGGTAGAACCATTGAGAGCAAGTGCTTTACTGGCTCACGTAAAAAGTTTAGGCTTAGCATACAATTCATTGACCGTTAAAACGTCGGGTGATACTGTCGTGTTGACAGGGGAAGTTGCCACCCAAGAAGATGCGGAGAAATTGGCTTTGGCCGTTGGTAATGTAGAAGGCGTGAAAGTGGTTGATAACCAATTGGACGTAGCCGAACCAGCCGAAGAAGCAAAATATCACGAAGTAGTGTCGGGTGATACTTTATCGAAAATTGCCAAAGAATACTACGGTGATATGATGAAATACCCGGTGATTTTTGAAGCTAACAAGCCAATGCTATCGCACCCTGATAAAATTTATCCGGGCCAAATGTTGAGAATACCACCTTTGGATTAGTATTCGATGTTCGTTTTTCGATGTTAGAGTATAGAAAAGTCCTTAGAAACTAATTCTA
>JBBAKZ010000152.1:0-7321 GCA_040403275.1 Arcicella sp.
CAAAACTTCTGAATAATTTTTCAATCTCCACTTTTTTATAAACCCCATTCACTGCAAAAGGATGGTAATTTCCCCAAAAATCAATTTTAAATTTCAATGAGTCATTTTGGTAGGTAGGGTATTGGGTTTTACTCTGAGAGGCATTTAAGGCTTTACCACCAAAAGGATTCAAATAGTGCTGAGTGCATCCATTAAAAATAATCATAATTAAAAAGAGAATACTTACAATAAAATTATTCTTCCCAGATGGCTTCATAAGGATTATATTTACATTTAGAGGGTTTTGAGTAAATGTTATCAGGGTTTTGAAGAATAGCCCTACAATCAATACAAATATGTCTGAATTCACAATCCTTACAGACTTCTATTTTATCTTTATTTATTAACCACAAATCCTTAAAATTAGGCTTAACTAAGACATCTGAAAGTTGAGTGTCTTTGATGTTTCCATAACTTTTAACCATTGAGGGGCAGTTTTTAATGTTCCCACTTGTATCAATAGAGATTTTTCTATTTAAACAAGTATTATGATTTTGGGATTCGGTAAAGAAAGGAAGATTTACAGTAAAATAGTTAGGGTTCGTAACTCCACAACACAAAGGAGAATCAATTACCTTCTGAGTATAAATACACTGCGAATTCCAACCTTTAATATCAATAATATCCTCAAAAGGGCTACTATGAATAATAAAACTAAATATTCTTTGGTTTGACTCTACAAGGTATTTGAAAAACGAAACAGATTTTGATTCATCATATTTTAAAATTATATCGACACTTCTTATTCTACTATTTTCAAAGTATTTTGAAATCCGAGTTATAACCTCATTTGCCAAATCAGTAAAAATACGAACTTGAACAGATGAACATTTTAAAATATCTAACTGTTGAAGAACTAATTTGAGACTATCAATTTCCGTAGTGTTATCCACATCTATGATTGCATTAGTAATATCCGAAGGATTCTTCCATGCCAAGTCTAAATCAGGAAATTCGTTTAATTCAGATTCTGGACAGAAAAAACCCAAATCTTCATCTATTAGAAATTGGAAATATTCTTCAATAGTATCAATATTTTTAGGGTATTTAACTTTTAAAATATCTAATGAAATTCTCTTATCTTCTGTCAAAATATGGTAAAGAGAATTAGGAATAAAGTGATACTTATTTCTTTGTAAATCACATATTAGAGTTCTACTTGCACCCTTTACAAGCTGGCAACAAGCATAAAGTATAAAAACATTTTTTGATTTCATAATTTAAAGACAACGAGAAATATATTTGTTAAATTCAAAACATCTCATTTTGTTAGAATTATATAAAGTTGCTTTTTCAAGATGATTTCTAATACTTTTATATTCTTCTTCTGAAAATATTTTTTCTTCCAGTTGCCTATAAAAAAAAGGAAAAATACCCTCTTGGGACTCTAAACCCATGCGATTGATTATTCTATTATTTGTCATACTGAATCAATTTTTCAGCTAATTTTTGCTCTAAAAAGTAATTACACGGGTTAGACACCATTCCGAATTGACCCACTGGATTGACCTCCAAAAATATAAAATCTCCCTTTTCATTTTTTATTAAATCAATGGAAGCATGATTAAGATTGAGAATATCCATCATCTTTTTTAATTTCACTTCAACTTCATTTGGCAATAAATAAGGAATATTACGATTAGGTACAATATTGTTATAATTTCTAAAATCAACTTCTGTTTGCTTATCCTTTTGGGAAAATATCGCCATTGAATAGAAAGAACCACAAAGATAAAATGTTCTAATTTCAAAAACTTTGGATATCTCTTTCTGAAAAAGGGAAGGATAAAAAAACTTAGGACTATTCTTTAAATGCTCATCCGTAACACGTTGGGTTGCCATGCTATAATAAGAACTTCCAGAACTTAGACTTGCAACATCACTTATTGGCTTGGTAATAATTTTACCATTGTGTGAACGATAAAATTTTTTTAATGATTGAAGTGATTTCGTAACCAAAGTATCAGGAATATTAAGATTTAACTTCACGGCTATTTTAAGCAAATTTAGTTTGTTAATTTTAATACTGTCAGGCTTATCAAACCAGAACGAATTACCAAAATACTCAAAGAAATTTTCACTAAGTTTCAATATCTCTCTCTTTATGTGTTGGTGTGTAGTGAACACAATTTGGTTATCAATAACTAAATCATTCCTAAATAATATTTCATCCAAATTTTCAAAAAAGTGCCATCTTCTGTACCAAACAACTTTGACATCATTTGGTAGTTGGCTGTTTGATTTAGAATCAATTGTTGAATTAGAGACTAAAAAATCAAGGGTATTAAAATTTGTAAGTTCTTCTCCATTAATTCTTATAAATTTAGCTTTGTAATGTTCAAGCCAATCTATTACTTCTTCTGTGGAAAGTTCAGCTTGCTCTCTGCTTAATATTAATATCATTTTTTGAATTGAGAAATTAAAAAAAGGATAAAGGAAATATCCCTTTATCCTTTTCTATTGAAAAAAATTAATCATTATCCCAACCGTCAAATTTTTGCTTATCTCCGCCTGCTGCAGTAGCACAATAAGTTGGCATCATTTTTCCTCCTCTGATTTTATTCAAATCAGTAAGATTCAACGTTTGGAATTTTTTGTCTGAAAGTTTTTCAAAATTTTTCATGATATTTCCCCCAAAGTGGTTCAGCGTTCCAACATCGTGTTGAGGCTTTGCTTTGGTATCACAAACCTACACCCTAACGCCACAAATATACAACCGAGAAATCGGTAAAGATAACCGACTTCTCGGTTAAATACATCTCAATTTTAAGCACTAAATATTTTATTATGCCGTTTATGTTATTTATATTTGTCGTCACTATTAAAATCAACCAAACCCTTTTACACTATCAAACCCATCTATTATGGAAGCATTCTCAATTATTCTCATCAAAAACCGCCAAAGATTAAATCTAAGTCAAGAAGAAGCCGCTACACAAATAGGCATTAGTCAAAGTACTTATCAAGAATGGGAAAAAGGTCGATCACCTAAATTGGAGTACCTTCCAAAACTCAAAACCCTTTTTGGATTAAGTAGTATGGATGAATTCTTTGGAGAGATTTCAAATATTACCCCCCCCCACCATCCCAGTAATTCAGCATTTGTAATTAATTTTTAGAAGAGTGTTGTATAAAAGCTATTTTATAAAAGTGCTATCTTAATTTTAGATCTAAATGAAAGTAGATTTAAAAATGCAATAACTTTGGAGAAATATCTCTAAAAAACAACGATTTTTTTTAGTACGAAACAAAAAAAGAGCCACAACTTACGTCATGGCTCTTTTTTAAGAATTTGTTTCAGCTAATTACTTAACTTCAACTTCAGCACCAGCTTCTTCTAAAGACTTTTTCAAACCTTCAGCTTCGTCTTTAGAGATTCCTTCTTTAACAGCTTTTGGAGCGCCATCAACTAGATCTTTAGCTTCTTTCAAGCCAAGACCAGTTAAGTCTTTCACCAATTTAACTACTGCCAATTTGCTTGGACCAGCAGCTTTCAAGATTACATCAAATGATGTTTGCTCAGCAGGAGCTTCAGCAGCATCACCAGCACCAGCACCACCGCCAGCTACCATTACCGCAGCAGCAGCAGCAGGTTCGATACCGTACTCATCTTTCAAAATTGCTGCTAACTCATTAACTTCTTTTACTGTTAAATTTACTAATTGTTCAGCGAATGCTTTTAAATCTGCCATTGTATTAAGATTTTATTTGTTTTACGAATTTGATTAATTAATTTTTAATTTGGATACAATTATTAGTAAACAACTATAAATTATTAACTATTAACTGCTCACTGGTTTATGCTTCTTTCTCTGAAAGGGTTTTCAAAATACCAGACAATTTCTGTCCGCCACTTTGAAGCGCTGAAATAACGTTTTTCGCTGGTGATTGTAACAATCCAATGATTTCTCCAATCATTTCTTGTTTCGACTTCACATTTTCTAGAGCGCCTAATTGGTCTTCACCAATAAACAAGCTTCCTTCAATTGAAGCACCTTTGAACGTAATTTTTGTTTTTCCAGCTTCTTTCTTGAAATCTTTGATAAGTTTTGCAGGGGTTTTTGCGTTATCTGGCGAAAAAATAATCCCTGATAATCCTCTGAATACTGTATCATTGAATGCTGAATAGTCAACACCGGTAGTTTCCAATGCTTTTGCAATAAGCGTGTTTTTAACAACACGATATTCAAAACCTCTCTGAAAACACATTCTTCTAAAATTGTTTACTTCTGCAACTGTTAAACCACCTGTATCAGTGATATAGAAGTATGGAGTTACCGCAAACTTTTCGCCTAACTCTTTGATGATTACACCTTTTTCTTCTTTTGTCATGATTACAATCCTTTAACTGTTCCTTGGTCAATTTTAACTCCAGGAGACATGGTAGAAGACAGATTTACTGACTTTACATACGTTCCTTTGGCTGATGATGGTTTCAATTTCAACAAAGTGTTGATTAATTCCTGAGCATTTTCAGCGATTTTCTCAGGGGTGAATGAAACCTTACCGATTGAGGTATGAATGATACCTGTTTTATCAACTTTAAAGTCGATTTTACCAGCCTTCACCTCCGTAACAGCTTGTCCAACATTCACGGTACCCGTACCCGACTTTGGATTTGGCATTAAACCTCTTGGTCCTAAAACACGTCCCAAACGACCTAATTTCGCCATTACAGTTGGCATAGTGATAATCACATCAATATCAGTCCAACCTTTTTCGATTTGTTGGATGTAGTCATCCAAACCAACGTGGTCAGCTCCTGCCGCTTTTGCTTCCTCAACTTTATCAGGCGTACAAAGCACGAGAACTCGTACTTCTTTTCCTGTTCCATGAGGCAAAGCAACTACGCCACGAACCATTTGGTCGGCTTTACGAGGATCAACCCCCAAACGAACGTCGATATCTACTGAAGAATCGAATTTCGTGTATGAAATCTCTTTCAAAATCTCAGCTGCCTTCGTAAGTGAATACGCTTGGGTTGCATCATATTTTGATTGAGCTTCTTTTTGCTTTTTTGTTAACTTAGCCATTTTTTTGAATGTCGTTATCTGTTTTGGTTATTTGTGATTTGTGATTTAGTGATTGAGTGATTAGAAATACTTCCAAAAACCTTTCTCACAATTCACAATTCATCACTCACAACTTATAATCAGAATGGTTTTTCTCCTGTTACGTTCAAGCCCATTGAGCGAGCTGTTCCTGCTACCATGCTCATTGCTGATTCAATAGTAAAACAGTTTAAATCAGGCATCTTAGTTTCAGCAATTGTCCGAACTTGTTCCCAAGTTACAGCCCCAACTTTTTTCAAATTTGGTTGTGCTGAACCTAATTTTACTTTGGCTGCTTCCAATAATAAAATTGGTGCAGGAGGAGTTTTTACTACAAATTCAAAAGATTTATCTTTAAAATATGTAATCAAAACTGGAAGGATAACGCCAGGCTTATCTTGTGTTCTTGCATTAAATTGCTTGCAGAACTCCATGATATTCAAACCTTTAGAACCTAACGCTGGTCCAATCGGAGGCGAAGGGTTTGCGGCACCACCTTTGCATTGCAACTTAACGAAGCCTGCTATTTCTTTTGCCATTACGGTAAATGTTTAAAATCTTTGAATTGATTTTGAGATTTCTCTGCCAATAAGGCTGGAAGCTCCTTACCTGAGATTTCTCGGAGTAACGTGAAGAGATTATTCTGTAACTAAACAATCTGATTTACAGGACTTTGGTAGTTTTTACGCTATTCCGCAGAACCTGCTCCATGAAACGGAATGCAAAATTACGGCTTTGTTCTTAATATACAAAGAGTTAAGGTAGAAATTTTAGAAATTCCTACAAACTTGCATATTCCTTCGCAAAATAAGTCAAAATTACCTTCGCCCCCGCTCTTTTGATAGAGGTCAAACTCTCAACCATCGTTCTGGTTCCGTCCAACCAACCATTTTGGGCAGCCGCTTTCACCATCGCATATTCACCCGAAACATTATAGGCTGCAATTGGAATGTCGAAATTATCTTTTAACGTTTTTATGATATCTAAATAGGCCAAAGCAGGTTTAACCATTAAAAAATCAGCACCTTCAGCATAATCCAATTCCGCTTCGATTAATGCCTCACGAGTATTAGCAGGATTCATTTGGTACGTTTTTTTATCGCCAAATTTTGGCGCAGAATCCAACGCATCACGAAAAGGTCCATAAAAAGCCGAAGCGTATTTTGCTGTATATGCCATAATGCTCGTATTGATAAACCCTTCATCGTCAAGCATTTCTCGCAAATATCCGATACGACCATCCATCATGTCAGAGGGTCCAATAATATCTGCCCCCGCACGGGCTTGAGCCAGCGCCATGTTGCCTAAAATTTGTAAGGTTTCATCGTTCAAAATATTCCCTTTTTCATCGACGTAACCATCGTGCCCATCGGATGAATATGGATCCATCGCTACGTCGGTCATTAATGCAATCTTGGGAAATTTATTTTTAATTTGATTGATTGACTCTAAATATAAACTACCTTGACGATGGCTTTCAGAAGCAAACTTGTCTTTTTTATCTTCTGATAATAGCGGAAAAAGCGCAATAGAGCGAATTCCTAAATCCTCTACGACCGTGATTTCTTCCAATAATTTATCCAACGAATATCTGAAAATATCAGGCATAGACTTTACCTCTGATGTCAAGTTATTTCCTTCCATCACAAACATTGGATAAATAAAATCATTGACCGAAAGGGTTGTCTCTTCTACCATCGCACGGATGGCTGCCGACTGGCGGTTTCTGCGGGGTCTTCTTAACATTAATTTAATTGAGGTATAAATGTACCGATTAATAGAATAAAAAAATGAGTCCACTCCTTTGAATGTACTCATTTTTTATTTACTAACTTTCTTCTTGCTGTAATTATTTTTCTACTTGTGAATAGTTTAATTCTACTGGTGTATTTCTACCAAAGATTTTAACCATTACATTTAATTTCTTTTTGTCGTCAAAAATTTCTTCAACTGTTCCTTCAAACCCCGAGAAAGGCCCATCAATTACTTGAATGGTTTCGCCTTTAGAGAAAGTTGTTGAAGAGGCTTCTTCTACGGTTGCTGCTTCATCCATTTTCCCCAAAATACGGGTAATTTCACCTTGACGAAGCGGAATGGGTGTTTTAGATGTTTTACCATCATTCCAACTCAAAAAGCCAATTACACCCGGCATTGACGTTATTAAGTGGGCAACTTCACCGTATTTAATATCGGCTTCCACGAAGATATAACCCGAAAAAAGTGTTTTTTCT
>JBBAKZ010000153.1:0-2495 GCA_040403275.1 Arcicella sp.
TATTAGCTGTTATTTCTTTGGCCTCATGTGCGAGAAAAAATAATTGTCCTGCCTACGGAAGTACGAGCATTGAAAAACCTGACTACAAAGGTAGAAACTAAGAAATTTTGCAAAAGGTAGTTTGCAGTAGGCAAATTTGTAAATTCGTAATATATTTTTTTAATGATATTACGTAGGCTGTATATTTATAAAAAAGGCGTTAAAAATGAGCTAAATTCATTTTAACGCCTTTTTGGTTTGTTTTCTGAACATCTAAGAACGAAAAACGAATTTCCAATTTTACTTCGTCTTCAAAAGTTCCACTTCAAAAATTAACGTTGCTCCTCCTGGAATATCACGACCCGCACCACGTTCGCCATAGGCTAAATGATGAGGGATGAAAAACTTATATTTGCTACCCACGGGCATCAATTGCAAACCTTCCGTCCAACCCGTAATTACCTGGTTTAAGCCAAAACTGATTGGCTCGTTACGCAATACACTGCTATCAAAAACAACGCCATCAATGGTTGTTCCGTGGTAATGTGTAAGTACATTTGCTCTTGGACCGCTTGGTTTTTCACCCGTTCCTTCTACTAAAACTTCGTACTGTAAACCACTTGCCGTTTCTGTAACTTCTGGTCTTTTGGCATTTTCGGCTAAAAATGCCATTCCTCTTTCGATTTCGTTTTTCATTATTTCTTGTAAATGTTGTTGTTGTCTTTCAAAAATATTCATTTTTAATTCGATGCGACCGTCGCACGGTTTGATGTTCGTTTTTCGATGTTCGGGATTCGATATTTATTGCTTGGGATTCAATGTTTGTAAAACGAGCATCGAATAACAAACATCGAATATCGCCGTTCGAACATCGAAGAACGAAAATCAAACATCGAATGCCCTAATCTCCCAATTTCTTATAACGAATCCGCTTTGGTGTGGCATCATTACCCAAACGTTTTTTGCGATTTTCTTCGTAATCAGAGAAATTTCCTTCAAACCAATAAACCTGCGAATCTCCTTCAAAGGCTAAAATATGCGTGGCAATTCTATCCAAGAACCATCTATCATGGGAAATAACAACGGCACAGCCACCAAAGTTTTCTAAAGCTTCTTCCAAAGCACGCAAAGTGTTCACATCCAAATCATTGGTTGGCTCATCTAAAAGTAAAAGGTTTGCCCCTTCTTTCAGCATCATGGCCAAATGCACACGGTTTCTTTCTCCACCGGAAAGGTTTCCAATTTTCTTTTCTTGGTCGGCTCCGTTGAAGTTGAATTTACTCACATACGCACGAGCGTTCACTTGTCGGCCGCCCAAAAGCGTCATTTCCGTTCCGCCCGAAACCAATTCAAATACTGATTTATCCGCCGCTAATTGATTGTGTTCTTGGTCAACGTAAGCCATTTGTACGGTTTCACCTACTTCAAATGTGCCTGCATCGGGTTGCACTTGCCCAGTGATGAGTTTAAAAAGCGTTGATTTACCCGCACCGTTGGGTCCTACAATGCCCACAATTCCCGCAGGAGGTAATGAAAATGTTAGGTTATCAAATAATAATTTATCGCCGTAAGCCTTCGTAACACCTTGAACCTCAATGACTTTATTTCCTAATCTTGGACCCGCTGGAATAAATAATTCTAATTTATCTTCCTTCTGACGGTTTTCTTCCGACATCAATTTATCGTAGGCTTCTAAACGAGCTTTCGATTTTGCTTGACGAGCTTTTGGCGACATTCTCACCCATTCCAATTCTCTTTGCAACGTTTTCTGACGACGTGATTCGGTCTTTTCTTCTTTCGCTAGACGATTTTGTTTTTGCTCCAACCACGAAGAATAATTTCCTTTCCACGGAATACCTTCGCCTCTATCCAATTCCAAAATCCAACCCGCTACATTATCCAAAAAGTATCTATCGTGGGTTACGGCAATCACCGTTCCTTTGTATTGGCGTAAATGTTCTTCTAACCAAAGGACCGACTCCGCATCCAAATGGTTGGTTGGTTCATCCAATAACAAAACGTCTGGTTCTTGTAATAATAAACGGCAAAGTGCCACCCGACGTTTTTCACCACCCGAAAGGTTCGCAACATTTTGGTCGGACGGAGGACAACGCAAAGCGTCCATTGCCCGTTCCAAACGAGTATCTAATTCCCAAGCATTATGATGGTCCAGTTTTTCTTGGACGGTTCCTTGACGGTCTAATAATTTATCAAAATCAGCTTCTGGGTCGCCAAAGGCTTCATTGATTTCGTCAAATTCTTTCAGTAAAGCAATTACTTCGGCAACACCTTCCTCCACGATTTCTCTGACGGTTTTGGTTGGGTCGAGTTCAGGCTCTTGCTCCAACATTCCAACAGAATATCCTTGCGAGAATACAATATCACCCGTATAGCTTTTGTCTTTTCCCGCAATAATTCGTAAGAGAGATGACTTTCCCGAGCCGTTGAGACCCAAAACGCCAATTTTTGCTCCGTAGAAAAAAGAAAGATAAATATTTTTTAAGATTTGTTTTTGA
>JBBAKZ010000153.1:2505-7287 GCA_040403275.1 Arcicella sp.
GTTCCATCGAAAATATGATGGTTTCTTGACTCATTGTGTACGTTAAAAATTTTGTAGTTCAAAGGTACAGCAAAGGTTGTAAAACTAAAAATTTCAAGTTGAGCCTAATGTTTTTTTAAAATGCTAACTTTCTTCCAAAAGTATAAAATGAGGACAATCATTTTTTTATTATCTTTGAATAAACTAATTACTAATGTTAATCAACTATGAAAAAACGCTTACTCACCCTAATTTTTAGCGGATTCTGTTTTTTAATTAATGCCCAATTTAACCCAAATCTTTACAATTCGATGAAATATCGAATGATTGGCCCGCATCGTGGTGGAAGAACAGTTGGGGCGGTGGGTGTGCCTCAACAACCCAACGTTTTTTATATCGGCGTTAATAATGGCGGAGTCTGGAAAACCAATGACTATGGTCGAACGTGGAAACCCATTTTTGATGACCAGCCTACGGGTTCAGTTGGGGATATTGCCGTGGCTCCTTCCAATCCAAATGTGATTTATGTAGCGAGTGGCGAAGGTATCCAACGACCAGATTTAGGAGTTGGAAATGGTGTATATAAATCAACTGATGCTGGTAAAACGTGGATAAATACGGGTTTGAAGGATGGACAACAAATTGGCAGCATCATTATCGATCCAACCAACGAAAACCGAGTTTTTGTGGCCGTTTTGGGGCATCCTTACGGTCCAAATACGGAAAGAGGTGTTTACAGAACCGTCGACGGCGGTAAAAATTGGGAAAAAGTATTGTATAAGGATGAAAATACGGGAGCCATTCAAGTAGTTTTTGACCCTAAAAATTCCAATATTATTTATGCAGACCTGTGGGCGGCTCGTCAAGGTCCTTGGGAAAATGGCGCTTGGCAAGGCACAGAAAGTGGTTTATTCAAATCAATGGATGGCGGAAATACATGGAAAAAACTCAGCAAAGGATTACCAACCATTGAAGAAGGATTGGGCAGAATTGGTTTTTGTGTAGCCCCAAGCGACCCCAATCGTTTGTATGCCACAGTGGATGCCGGAAAGTCGGGCGGTATTTATCGTTCGGACGATGCGGGTGAAAATTGGTTTTTAATCAATCCCGATGGGCGTTTGTGGGGTCGTGGAAGTGATTTTGCCGAAATAAAAGCCGACCCCAAAAATGCGGATATTGTTTATTCTGCCAATGTGGTTACGTGGAAATCAACCGATGGCGCAAAAACTTGGACGGCTTTCAGAGGTGCGCCTGGCGGAGACGATTATCACAGAATTTGGATAAATCCAGATAACACTGATATCATTCTCATTGCCGCCGACCAAGGGGCAATTATTACAGTAAACGGTGGCGAAACTTTTTCTTCATGGTATAATCAACCAACCGCTCAGTTTTATCACGTCAGTACCGATAATGCTTTTCCGTATAATGTTTTAGGCGGACAACAAGAAAGTGGCTCGGTTAGTATTGCTTCACGAAGTAATGATGGTACGATTGGCTATCGTGATTGGCATCCAGCGGGCGTGGAAGAGTACGGATACGTGGCTGCAGACCCCCTCAATCCGAATATAATTTATGGAGGAAAAATTACTAAAACTGACAAACGAACTGGACAAGTTCAAAATATTGCTCCCGAAGCCGTAAGGTCTGGAAAGTATCGTTTTGTGAGAACTGCCCCGGTACTTTTCTCTCCTATCGACCCAAAAACACTATTTTTTGCGGGAAATGTATTGTTCAAAACCCAAGATGCAGGGAATTCATGGACGGTTATCAGTCCAGATTTGAGCCGTGAAACCTATTCCGACATTCCACAAAGCGTAGGAATTTATCGTACGGATGAAATGAAAAAAATGGCTCGTCGTGGCGTAATTTATGCGATAGCTCCTTCGCCAAAAGATGTTAACACCATTTGGGCAGGAACGGACGATGGCCTCATTCATATCACCAAAGATGGGGGAAAGAACTGGAATAATATTACGCCCGCTACGCCTTCGGGAGAGAAAAACAATTATTGGTTATGGTCAAAGATTTCAATGATCGAAGCCAGCCATTTTGACGTAAACACCGCTTACGTTGCCGTCAATCGCATTCGTAATGATGATATGCGCCCACACATTATGCGTACGCATGATGGTGGAAAAACTTGGCAAGAAACGGTGAGTGGCTTACCGAATGACCCAATAAATACTGTAAAAGAAGACCCAAATCGCAAAGGATTGTTATTTGCTGGTTCGGAAACTGCCGTGTACGTATCTTTTGATGATGGCGACCATTGGCAATCTTTACGCCTAAACATGCCCGCTACTTCCATCCGTGATTTGGTAATAAAAGAGAATGATTTAGTCATTGGAACGCACGGACGTAGTTTCTGGATTTTGGATGATATTACGCCCCTGCGTCAAATCACAGCGGATTTAGCCAAATCGGAAGCCATTTTTTATAAGCCACAAAATCCGTATCGAGTGCGTTGGAATATTTATTCGGATACGCCAGTTCCCCAAGAAGAAGCCGCAGGACAAAATCCGCCCGATGGCGCAATTTTTAATTATTTTTTGAAGGAAAAAGCTCAAGGTGAAATTACACTCGAAATTTTTGATGCTTCGGGAAAATCAGTTCGTAAGTTTTCGAGTAATGACCAACCGTACAAAATTCCAGCAGTAAACATTCCTTTGTATTGGATTCGCCCCCAAAAGATTCTTTCAACTGAAGCAGGTTCTCAACGTTTTGTGTGGGATATGCACTACAAACCGTTAGACGAGCCAGCTTCGTATCCCATTTCGGCTACCTTTATGGACACGGCTCCCGACGCAACCTCGCCTTGGGTTTTGCCAGGAAATTATAGCGTAAAAATGACGATTAATGGTAAAAATTATACCCAACCGTTCACGATAAAACAAGACCCAAGAGTCAAAACAAGTCCCGAGAAAATGAAGCAAATTCATGATATGTCGATGGTTTGTTATGAAGCAAAACAGAAAATTAGTGCTAAATTGCAAGAGAAGCCATCAATTGAAATCGAAGCCAAATTAACCAAATTAAAAAATATCTTCAGTTCAATTTTTAACATTTTAGTAGATACAGATATGCAGGTTACTACACAGACGGTCAAGGCCTTGGAGCAAGCTCAAAAGGATTTGGTTAATTTTTTAGCACTAAAATAAACCTTTTTTAAGCAAAATATTTTTTGTTCAAACAATTTTTAATTGATTATTTAACCATTGAAAACAGATTAAAAGGCTAACTTTTTATAGTTATTGGGAAACTAATAACTCATCATATCAAATTTTGCCTATTTTTTTGGCTTAATTGTTGCATTTTAGAGGATAGAGCAAAAAGTTTATTAAAAAAACAATCATTCAATGGATTATGTAATTAAAAGATTAGATTTTTTATTGAAAATCAGTAACTTGCAAGTAATTAAGATTAAAACAAAACTGTTTAACTAGTTTAAATAAGACTACTAAAACATAAATTAACCTAAACCATGAATCACTTAGAGTAATGAGCCTTGCCAGAAACTCTATTCATGTAATAAAACCAATGGAAAACACAATTAAAAACCCTGCTGAATACGGCTACTGTAAAGACGGTAAAGTCTATCTGAAAAGCTACGCTGAGTATGACGAACGCCAGATTGGTGTTGTTAGAAACACCGAAGAAGAAGCTCTACAATATTTTGTTAATCGCTTCTCTATTGCTGAAAACAAAGTAAGCACCCTGTTTGAACAAGTTGAAGAAGCCCAAAATAAAGGGTCGTATTTGACTAAACTCCTACAACTCCGCAAAAGCCTCACCGAATTTGATGGTCTTGGAAATTTCATTCCCCTGCTCGAACGTTTGGACGGCTTGGAATTGGAACTTCGTGAATTGATTTTAAATAATCAAATCAAAAACCTTGAAATTAAAAAAGCGTTAATTGATGAAGTGAAGGAGGCTGGTAAAATTGAAGATTGGGCAGTTGCCACAGAAACCATTATGGAAATTAAAGCCAAATGGTTGAAAACGGGTCCTGTTGACAAAAATTTACAAGATGGAGTAGAAGGTGAGTTTGATGAAATTGTGGATGAATTTTTTGTTCGTCGCCGAGAGTATTATTCTGAGAAAAATAGAATTATTGACGAGAAATTAGCCACGCTTCAACGGATTGTGGACGATGCTCGTAATTTGCGTTATGAAAAAGACGTAGATGTGGCTTTTGAAGTAATCAAAAACTTACAGCGGGAATGGAAAACGATTGCTAACGTTCCGCCCAAAAAACAGAGTTTGCTTTGGAAACAATTCAAACGTTCTAACGATTTCTTCTTTGAGCGTTATAATCGTGAAAAAGGCATCGTGGCAACGGTAAGAATCGACCCTCGAGTTCAGCAAATGAAGGAAATGACAACTGAATTAGAAGCTTTGTTGAAAGTTCAATCACAAATTCCTTCGACGTCTGAAAAAGCAAAAGGATATTTGGTGAAATGGAAAGAATTGGCCGCTCAAACAAAAACCCTTGATCGTAGCATAGCTGAGCGTTTTAGAAATGTTTGTGATAAGATTTTTGAAATGAATTATCTTTTGCGAGTTATCAGCTACCGTCATCCAGCCTTAGACGAAAAGCCAAGAGTTGAGCAGTTGAAAGTCATGATTAATCAGATGGATTATATGACCAAAAAGGAGAAAAACGAACTAGATGCCTTCATTACGGATTCTCAGTACAACGGTCAAATGGGTGATAAATTGGTGATGAATAAAATTAATACGCAAAAACGTAAAATTTCGATGAAAGAAACCTTGTTAATCGAGTTTAAAAAAGAACTTGAA
>JBBAKZ010000154.1:0-3497 GCA_040403275.1 Arcicella sp.
TTGAATAATGTATTAATAATCTAAGAAATTAATAAAAATTTAAATCAGTATTATTTTAATAATATCGTCCAATCGCAGGATTTTCAACAATCAAAGTCTTCATTTTTAAAGGGTTAATTGCTCCTTGTTTTCGATAGACAATCTTTCCAGTGGGTTCAACTAAAAGCGTATAAGGTAAAGCTCCTTGCCATTTTGGGTCAATTAATTCGATGAGTTTATAAATATCATCCGAATTATAAATATAATTTTTGCTTGAGGCTTGCAATCTTTTTAACGTGGTCAAAGCCTTATCTTTTTTGTCGGGTTTGTCGGCACTAATGGTCACTAATTCAAAATCACGTTGGCGATACATTCGATTAATATTCAGAAAATCAGGAATTTCTGCCACGCAAGGACCGCACCAAGTTGCCCAAACATTTATCAAACGAAGTTTTTTGGTATCATTCTTTAAAAGTTGTTTTATTCCTTCCTCATCTATGCTCTCAAGGTTAACTTCTTCTTTTGCCCAACTTTGCTTTTCTTTGTTTGTCAACTCTTCTTTTTCCGCCCATTTAACCGAACAGCCAAAGACTTTCGTTTTTTCAACGGCTACTTTTTGACCAGCCAAAAGATTATCAAGCGCATTGCGAGTGTCCAAATTTTTGGGAGTTCCCGTTGGTTTTTCAACATCATCAACCCGTCCAGAGTAGCGTAGAATGCGTTTTTCGTCAAAAATAAATACGTGTGGAGTGGCAATTGGCCCATATTTTTTGGAAGTAATTTCAGTTTCTCCATCGTATAAATAAGGAAAATTAAAGCCAGCAATTTTAGCTCTATTTTGCATATCTGCGTATGAATCGCCTAAATCAGTGTATCCCATTTCGTCTAATCTCACCGATTTTGCGTCATTGGGCGAAATAGCAAGCACTTGTACGCCTTTTGCTTTGTAATCAGCAGTGATTTTTTTTAACCTTGATTCATAAGCTTGGGCAGTTGGGCAATGATTACAGGTAAAGACAATCATTAAAATTTTAGATTTGGCGAACGATTTTAAGGAATACATTTTTCCATCAACGCCTTTTAAATTAAAATCTGGTGCCGCTGAACCGATTGCAAGCGTTGGATGGTCATCGGATTTAAACGAAAATAAAGCAATGATAACCAGTATGTTAAGCATTTTTTTCATGGATACGGATATTTAGTTTTTGGTAAATTTATTGAGCCTGATTAAAATTAGTAAATTTACTGGATAACAATACCCTGTGCTATGCAAAACCTTTCTGTTACCCTGATTCAAACGGATTTATTTTGGGAAAACCCAACGGCAAATTTGGCAAATTTAGAAGAAAAAATGGCTCAAATTTCGCTCCCAACTGACCTTATCATTTTACCCGAAATGTTCAATACTGGTTTTACAATGAATGTAAAATCGGTTGCTGAACCAATGAATTTTACGACCTTCAAATGGATGAAACAACAAGCAAAACGGACACAAGCGGTCATTACGGGAAGTTTTATTCTAAAAGAAGCAGAGCAGTTTTACAACCGTTTAATCTGGATGCGACCCGATGGAAGTTTTGAAACGTACGATAAACGTCATTTATTTAGAATGGGAGGTGAACATCATAATTTTGCGGGAGGTTCAGCACGATTAATCGTTGAGTTGAAAGGCTGGCGAATTTGTCCATTGATTTGCTATGATTTAAGATTTCCAGTGTGGTCGAGAAATACTTTTTCGAAAATCGAAAATCAAAAATCGAAAATTCACTACGATTTATTAATCTACGTTGCCAATTGGCCTGCCGTGCGTTCGCAAGTGTGGGATGTACTTTTACAAGCCCGTGCTATCGAAAATCAGAGTTATTGTATTGGCGTAAACCGAGTTGGTAAGGACGGAATGGGCTTGGATTATACTGGAAATTCTGCTGTGATTGATTTTAAAGGGAATCAGATTTTTTATCAAAAAGAAGTGGAAGTAATTCAAAATCAGATACTTAATAAAAAAGAGCTGGAAGATTTTAGAGCAAAATTTCCTGCGTATTTGGATGCGGATGATTTTGAGATTTTGTAATATCAAGTTAAGAAAAATTTCCTAAAATCATGATTCGCAAATATCTCTTGATAATATCTATACTATTGAATATCAGCTTATTAGCGCTTATATTTCAATTTAAGGATAAAATCGATACTCAACTTTTTCCAGCTTCAAAAGTTAATATTTTACTGATTGGCGATTCGTTGATTGCCCAAGAAAATTGGAGCATTTTATTGGGAAGAAATGACCTGAAAAATGAGGCTTTTGGCGGAGCAATCACGCAACAAATTTTATGGAATATACAGCGTGGACAGTTGAACAGTAAGCCTGAAATAGTGGTAATGGAAGCAGGAATAAATGATTTACTTTCAGGCGTTCCTGTGCATAGAGTTTTTGAAAATTACCAAAATATTATTGATGTTTTACGAAAAAATAAGATCAAAATTATTGCTCATTTGGTCTTATATACTGCTGATAATCAAAGCATTAATGATGAAATATTTATATTGAATTCTGTATTGAAAAAATATTTTGAAAGTCAAAAGATTACATTTATTGATATGAATTTATACCTATCAGCGAATCAAAAGCTTCAATCAGATTTCTCAACTGATGGCATTCATTTACAGAAATCGGCTTACAAAATTTGGGCAGAAATATTAAAAACTAAACTGCCACCGGTGCTTTAATGCCTGGATATGGGTCATAATTTATTAATTCAAAATCTTCGTATTTAAAACTAAAAATGTCCTTCACATTAGGGTTGAGTTTCATGGTTGGCAGTGCTTTTGGTTCACGGGATAACTGCGTTTGTACTTGCTCATAATGATTTGAATAAATGTGCGTATCGCCACCCGTCCAGATAAAATCGCCTAATTGTAAATCACAAACTTGGGCAATCATCATCGTTAAAAGTGCGTAAGAGGCAATATTGAAAGGCACGCCCAAAAATACATCTGCCGACCGTTGGTATAACTGACACGACAATTTATTATCGGCTACATAAAACTGAAAAAGGGCATGGCAAGGCATCAGAGCCATTTCTGACAACTCACCAACGTTCCAAGCACTTACCAGAATCCTGCGTGAATCAGGACTTTTTTTGAGTGTTTCAATTACTTCTTGCAATTGGTCAATCACTTTTCCATCGGGCGTTGACCAACTTCTCCATTGCTTTCCGTAAACAGGCCCTAAATCGCCATTTTCATCCGCCCATTCATCCCAGATTTTTACGCCATGATCGTTTAAATACATAATATTTGTATCGCCATTAATAAACCACAACAACTCATGAATGATAGATTTTAAATGTACTTTTTTGGTCGTAACCATTGGAAAGCCATCATTGAGATTAAATCGCATTTGGTAGCCAAACACAGAGGTCGTCCCGGTGCCAGTACGGTCGGTTTTTTGAGGGCCTGTTTCAAGAATATGTTAGAGCAGCGTAGGGTATTGTTGCATTTTTTGGGTTTTGTGGTAAGCA
>JBBAKZ010000154.1:3507-7171 GCA_040403275.1 Arcicella sp.
GCACATTTTGTCCGTGTATGAATCAAAATTACAATCAAAAAAAGAATCCTCCAAGATTTAGTCTAGTAGGATTCTCATTCGTAAAGTGGTCAAACTTTTTTTTAGAGAGTATCCAATTAATAAAATACCCTCATTTGCTGGAAGAACTTCTCGAAAGTTCTTTCTACTTTCGAGAAGTTAAATGGACTTAATTAACAGCGGACTAAATATCATAAAATCTCAAAGCTATGCGTAATCTCTGCCGAGCCAGAAAATTGAGCCGTTGCTGAACAGTATTTTTCCATCGACATCACAATCGCTTTTTGAGCTTTATCTTCTTGAATATTCCCCTTAAATTTAAAATGAATATTGATTTTGCGAAAAGGAGTCATTTCTGTACCTGGTATTTTTTCTCTTTCACCCGATACCGAAATCTTTAAATCCTCTACAACTTGGCGTTGTTTTTTCATTATCAATAATACATCAATGGCCGTACAGCCACCTAAGCCCATTAATAATAATTCCATCGGGCGTGAACCCGCATTGTGCCCACCAATGTTTTCAGCGGCATCAATTTGTACGGGAACATCCGAAGTTCCCTGTGCCTCAAAATGAAAGGCATCATCAACTCTAACTAATTCTATTTGCATTTTTATGTTGTATTTATGCTAATTTCTAACAAAATATGAGAATGAATTCGTTTCATTCCCATAAAAAAAGCACTTCACGATTAAACGAAGTGCTTTCTATTATTTATTAAATGCTCAAAGCTACTTAAACTCTTTCCGAAATAGTTACATAAGAACGTTCAGTTGCACCTACGTAAACTTGACGTGGACGGCCGATTGGCTCTTTATTCGCTTTCATTTCTTTCCATTGAGCAATCCAACCTGGCAAACGACCAATGGCGAACATTACGGTGAACATATCCGTTGGAATGCCTAAAGCACGGTAAATAATTCCTGAGTAGAAATCTACGTTTGGATATAATTTACGAGCTACGAAATACTCATCATTTAAAGCTGCAGTTTCCAATTCAGCCGCAATTTTCAAAATTGGGTCGTTAATTCCCAGCGCTGCCAAAACATCGTCGGCCGCTTTTTTAATAATTCTTGCTCTTGGATCGAAATTCTTATAAACTCTATGGCCAAAACCCATCAATCGGAAACCAGATGTTTTGTCTTTTGCCATAGCGATGTATTTTGAAGTATCGCCTCCATCCGCTTTAATTGCTTCCAACATTTCTATGACTTCCTGATTGGCACCTCCATGAAGCGGACCAGAAAGGGCATTGATACCCGCAGAAATCGAAGCATAAAGACTGGCGTGCGACGAACCCACCAAGCGAACCGTTGAAGTTGAACAGTTTTGTTCGTGGTCGGCGTGAAGAATTAATAATTTATTCAGTGCCGCTGAAACCACTGGATTCACTTGATAAGGTTCAACGGGCAGAGAAAACATCATGTTCAAGAAATTTGAACAATAGTCTAATGAATTATTGGGATAATTAACGGGATGTCCTTGTGATTTTTTGTAAGACCAAGTTGCCATTGAAGGCATTTTTGCCATTAAACGAATAATATTCAATTCGTCAGAACCGGATTTCTCCCCCGTATAAAAAGCGGACATCGCACAAACCATGGCCGATAAAACACCCATAGGATGCGCATTCACTGGAAATCCTTCAAAAATCTTACGCATATCCTCATTGACAATCGTATGCATTTTGATTTCGTATTCAAAATCTGAGTACTGCTGAGTAGTAGGTAATTCACCGTAAATTAGTAAATAAGCAACTTCTAGGAATGAAGATTTTTCCGCTAATTCTTCAATTGAATACCCTCGGTAGCGAAGGATTCCTAATTCACCGTCTAAAAACGTGATGGCACTTTTAGTCGCCCCCGTGTTTTTATAACCTGAGTCAATGGTGATATGACCCGTTTCGTCACGAAGTTTAGCAATATCAATTGCTTTTTCATTTTCAGTTCCTGTGATTACTGGAAATTGATACTTCTGGTCACCTAACGATAATTCTGCAAATTCTGACATAACCTATATATTATTGGGCTTTATCTTGAAAAGATATGGTACTATTTTGTTGATACGAAGTTAAAATAAAAAATAGTTTTTGAATTACGCAATATTTTTTTCTTAGCAAAATTAATTTAGATATTAAAATTGTGCTATATTTTGGGAATCAAAAATCATTTTTTAAATCTTGACGCAAGATAAACATGAAACTTTAAAGGATTGTTACCTTTGTGAATAAATGTAAATGATTTATTAATTTGAAAAGAAAATGCTAAAAAACTATAGAAATACGGCAATTGAACGATTCCTTAAATACGTTCAAATTGATACGCAATCAGATTACCATTCTAATACGCAGCCCTCTACCGTAAAACAGATGAATTTGAGTAGGGTTTTGGTAGAAGAATTATTGGAAATAGGCATTGAAGATGCACATTTAGATGAGTTTGGTTACGTTTATGCTACGATTCCAAGCAATTCAACCAAGAACGTTCCAACGATTTGTTTTTGTTCGCACGTGGATACATCACCCGATTGTACGAGCGAAAACGTTAAGCCAATTATTCACAAAAATTATCAAGGTCAAGATTTGATTTTGCCCGATGATAACACCCAGGTTATCAAATTTTTAGCGCACGAAGATTTGGCAAATCAAATTGGTAACGACATTATCACTGCTAGCGGAACAACGCTTTTGGGAGCTGATAACAAAGCGGGCGTTGCTGAGATTATGGATGCGACTTATTATTTGATTAATAATCCCGAAATTAAACACGGTACAATCAAAATTCTTTTTACGCCCGATGAAGAAATTGGTAGAGGAACAGCAGCGGTTGATTTGAAAAAATTGGGTGCTGATTTTGGTTATACGATTGATGGTGAAACATTGGGTTCACTGGAAGATGAAACTTTCTCGGCGGATGGGGTAAAAATCTCGATTACAGGCGTAAGCCAGCACCCAGGATTTGCGAAAGGACGCATGGAAAGTGCCTTGAAAATTGCTTCGGAAATTGTAGCGAAACTTCCTAAAAATACCCTTTCTCCCGAATCAACTGATGGTATGCATGGATTTATTCATCCTACCAATATAACAGGTATGGTTGAAATGGCTACAATAGAATTTATTATTAGAGATTTTACCGTTGAAAAACTCCACGCCCACGAATTAGTTTTGAGTGAAATAATGAACAATGTTTTGCGAAATTATCCTAACTCGAAAGCTACTTTTGAAGTGTATGAGCAATACCGAAATATGAAAGAAGTTTTAGATCAATTTCCCCACGTCAGCGGATATGCCCTAGAGGCCATTCGAAGAAGCGGCATTGAGCCAATTCGCCGAAGCATTAGAGGAGGAACCGATGGTTCAAGGTTGTCATTCATGGGTTTGCCCTGTCCAAATATCTTTGCGGGCGAACACGCTTTTCACGGCAAACATGAGTGGGTATCGGTGCAAGACATGGAAAAAGCCGTTGAGACGATTGTAAATTTGTGTGCGATTTGGGAGGAAATGAGTTTGTAGGAATAACCATCTTTCCCCAAGTAAAAAATACGAAAAACAATTGTTGCTTTAAATCAACCACAAAATCAACAAGAAAATATAAACCATTTTCATTTTCTTAACGTTTTTGTTTTATTGAAGTTTAACTTTGTGACA
>JBBAKZ010000155.1:0-7152 GCA_040403275.1 Arcicella sp.
TAAATACGGTAATTGTATATTCTATTTCATCGCCTGTGTTTACGACAGCTTTACTTACTGTTTTGAACAAACTCAAATCAGCAATTTCAACTACCTTAATTGTAACCGTTGAGGTATTATTGGCTAATTTAGTTGGGTCTTCATTCGTTCCAGAAATAGTTGCTGTATTTACGATTGAACCAGTTTTCCCTAAAGCTACCTGAATCAATAAAGATTTATTTGATCCTCTTGTTAAACTTCCAATGGTCCAAATGCCCGTTGCACTATTGTATTCTCCTGTTGGTATTGAACTTACATAAGTGGTTCCCGCAGGAAGAATATCGCTAACTTTTACATCCGTTGCATTGGCATCACCAATATTTTGTGCATCAATTGAATAAGTAACGGTTTGTCCTAATAAATAATCTGGTGTAGTAATCGCATCTGGTGTAAAAGCCTTTTTGATGACTACCAAATCCGTCAGACACTTCTTAACACTGAATGAAATGGAAGAGCGTTCACTCACACAACCTTCCGGCGTTGTGGCATCTGCGTAGTAAGTAAAAATTCCTTCAGCGGTTGGAGTAACGACAAAACCATCGTCAGTAGCTGTTCCAAGTGGTGTTGTGCTGTTAGCGGTAGCATACCATTTTACTGTATTTCCTTGACTTACCGAGAATAATTTATTGCTCTCTCCCAAACAAATAACCTGATTACATCTCAAACTTGCTGGTGGTAATGGTTTTGTTTTCAGGGTTAATATATTTTTCGCCGAAGCTGCAACACAAGTAGGGTTAGCGCCATCTGGGTCATTTGTGGTAAAAGTAAACTCAACTGAACCCGCCGATAAATCCGCTGCTGATGGAGTATATTTTGCCGTTAAACTAGTGGCATTGTCGAAACTACCCTTTCCATTTGAAGTCCAAGTTCCACTGGTAGCACCTCCGCCGATTGTGGCACCCAATTGAATGGTTGTAGTAGTATTTCCACAAACTGCTGCGATTGGCGCTACTGAAACAGTAGCTGGGTTTTGACAAGTACAAGAATTGATGGTTACCGTTACTGGAACACCACCACTGTAACATCCTGCCGTTGATTTGGCAAAAACATAATAAGTTCCTGCTCCAACGGCCGTTGTATTGGTAATGATTGCCGAAGTTATATCATTAGCAACGTGCCATTCAATGGCACTTCCCGAAGGAATTGTTGTGATAGCATCCGCTAAATTAGCCGTTTGCAAGTTTTTCGTACAATCATTTGCAAGGGAAGATTTTGCAACTGGATTCTCTGGTTTTGAATTAACCAGAACGGTAACTGATGTTCTAAGACTTTCGCAACCTTCTAAGCTTGTTACACTCACATAATATGTTGTTGTAATCGTTGGGCTAACTGTAATCGTTGAGTCTACGTTAAAAGGAACAGTCGCCATCGTTGATGTGTACCATTTAGCTGTGGTTCCTAAAGAAACTTTACCTAATCTAACCGTTGATCCAGCGCAAATTGTTGCACCTGAAACCGTTGGTGCTGCTGGATTTCCGTTCACATTGAACTTAACCCCCGTTGCATCCAAAGCCGCACATAGAGCTTTTTGTGTAATATTCGAAATCAAATCTGCTCCTTTGGTCGTACCTACAACGATGGTAGTTAAATCAAGGTAGTTTCCGCTGGCTGAATTACCATCATATACTAACGTATGGATTCTGTATTCACCCGTTGTTGTTACCGTGAAAGTTGGAGCATTAGATGTTTGTTGAATAACTAAATCCGAACCTTTCGTTAATACATATTTTACTGAATATCCTGTTGGTACTGTCGGAGCCGTTGCAACCGTAGCAGTTAACACAACTGAACCACCCGTTGGTAAACAGAAGTTTGGCATGGTGGTCGCTAAAGTTCCTGAATTGATATTACAGACCGCTCTTACACCCGCATCAATGGTTAAATTGTTGCGACCGACATCACCCGATGGTTTTGTTACATCTATATTAATCACCCCAGAGAAACCGCCAACACCCGCATCTGAATCTTCAGCCGAAGTTCCCACGTTTGGTGTTACGAATGTTTTTCCCGAAGGCAAGACGAATTTTACCTTATAACTATCGGTTTGAAGGGAATCGAATAAATATTTACCATTGATGTCTGTAGTAACTTCTTTGATAAATGTTACACCGTCCGCTTTATACAACTGTACTTTAACACCAGATAATGGTGTATCTCCCGTATTTTGAATTCCATCTTGATTAACATCCGTAAAAACATAATCACCAATCGAACCAAGTGGTCCATAAATAAATTTGGCAGGACAACAGCCCCCAACTGGACAACTTTTATTAGTAGCAGTAAAAGCAAATTCAGTATAGGCAGTGATATCAAAAACGGTTAATGTATCCTTCGCACTATTGAGTGATACCCCTGGCGTAGTCGGGGTGATGGCAACTGGTGCACCACTTCCAACCATTATTGTCCAATTGATATTAGTATAACCAAGCGGTAAACCAATTTTAAATTCGTCTCCTTTATAAAAATATTCAGCAACCGAAAAACATACAGCGTCTTGGTCATCTTCATTAATATTATGATTATTTGGTGTAGAATTAAGTTCTACTTCTATTTCTTTAGTAATCTCTGCTGTGTTAAACCAAAGCCCACGATTTACAACAGTTGCCACAATTGTCATCGTTAATTCATTAGGAAATGCTCCAACCGCACCAATATTCCAAATGACGGTTGTTACTCCAGCAGTTGTCGTATTACTGGTTGAACCAACCGCCACACTAACCGTTTTGAGGGTAACACCAGCAGGAAGAACATCAGTAAGTTCAACACCCGTTGCTCCAATTGTTCCATTATTTTTAACCTTTACAGTATAGGTTACCTCTTGACCAACCGATGGACTTTGCGTATTGATTGTATTCTTAACCGACAAATCCGTCCCAACAGTGGGAGCTGTTTGTGCTAAAGTTCCAAACGCTATAAACAACGTCAAAAACATCACATTTGCCCACCAACGCAAGGCTGGTTGGTTAAATATCTTATTACTGAGTAGTTTAAAACCACCAAGATTCGATAAAATACCAAAAAACCGCTTGACAAGAGGGGCATTTTTATCGGAGGCGGCGCCGACTATTACCGATAGAAAGGTTTTGAATTGCTCCAAAAACTGTCCACTAAGCGACTGCTCACTACCAGTAATCGCTCGTTTCAGGTAAGTAAAAAGATTCATTTGCTGTATGTTTAATTGATAATTTTTATGCGAAGAATGCGACTCGTTTTTAGTACTAACCACAGGAATAGCCGCTTCCACTAGGGCATTTTCATGTACCATAGTTTGCATTTGAACGTCTTTAATTGGTTTTTCAATAGAAACAGAATTGATCAATGGTTCAACTATTGCTCCTTGAACAAAAAGCTGCTTGAGTTTCTTAAACAATTCTTTAGCAAAAAGAAAATTGTTGCCTTTTGCTTCCGAATATGACATATTAGTTAGGTTCGTTTGGTTGCTTGCACCATCAGTGAACGTAAAAGTTCCTTTCATCTGTTGCGTATTTAATAGTTTTCGAAACGTATTTTATTGGGACTAATTGATTTTCAGAAAGTCACTTACTCAGATTATGAGCATAAAACACTAAAATATCAGTCAAAAAAGTCAAGTTTAGGGTATGATTCGATGAAATATGCTCCAAAACTGTGCCAAAAAGACACACTTTTTAGGAAAATATTATAATAGATTTCTGCGATGCCTTAAAATATTGATAAAAAACAAAATAATGCCCGATTTTGATTTTGACATTAGCATATATTAAAACATATTTATTACATAAACAATGAAAATACTGGATGTAATGGTTAAAATTTAGCTAAATTATATTAACGAAAGTTAAGCCAGAAAACATCCAGCAGATTTTGAGTAAAATCTGAAAAAAAAATATTATGTGCAAAAAGAAATTGTCTGAAAAGAAATCTGAAAAAATTAGATAACACAGACACGAATACCAGTTAAGGTAAAGGAAGGAATTTCGAGAAAAGTATAATTTTTAAATGCGAGCAAAGGCTTTCCGTTAATTGTATGCTTTCGGGTGCAAATATTAAAATGTATTTTTAAAATAGCAAATAATTTTTTGAGTATTTTTTATTAGTTGGCGAGTTTTGTAAAATTTGAACCGATTGTACCCTATTATTTTTGGATTTGTGATTCAATTTTATGCAAATCCACAATTGTTTTATAGTGATATTACATTAAAACAATTGTAAAATCTCTTAACACAAAAGATTCCTGTTGGAAAAATTTATTAATTTAAGTAATAAAGTCATTGATTACAAAGCGATTTTATTTTGAAATACCATAAAAAATCTTCCTACCAAAAAATAATATTTGGGAAAATATTAAGAATAATTTTACGGATAAGGCAATAGAAGGAGTCATATTCTCGTAATCTTGTCTAAATGGGTACAGAAGAACTTATACAAACTCTAAAAAAATGTCGGAAGAACGACAGGAACGCACAGCGGGATCTCTATGAAGGTTTTTACCGCTTCGGGTTATCTGTGTGCCTGCGGTATGTGGCAGATTTAGAAGAATCCCGAGAACTATTGAATGATGGATTTATGAAAGTATTTATGAATATAGAACAATACAAACCTGAATATCCCTTCGTGAGTTGGTTTAAACGAATTTTGATCAATACCTGTATTAATCATTTGAGGAAATCGCATCAAAACGTGCCAACTTCTGAATTGGTAGAGGCACAAGAGATAGGTTTTGAATTGGATTTATTCGGAAAATTTTCGGTAGAAGAAATTGGCCATTTGATTCAGCAACTGTCACCAGCTTACAGAACCGTATTTAATTTGTATGTGATAGAAGGCTACGAACACAAAGAGATTGCGGAAATGCTAGGAATATCAATTGGAACTTCTCTTTCTAATTTACATAAAGCGAGGAAAAAATTACAGGAATTGATTTTAATAAATGAATTGTAAACTTATCATTAACTTTAAATACTTCAAAATATTACGATAAATTAAAACTCACTTTGAGACTTGGTGTCTTAAAGGCGAAAATAATATTTAATACCTCTTTGAGAAAAATGGAAGAGAAAAACGATTTTGACAAATTATTTGGTTCTAATCTCCCAAATTTTGCTGATAAAGATTGGCGAAATTTAGAAGGACAATTAGACCGACATGACCTTAAAAGGCAATTAACCCGCTTGTTGTGGGCTTTGCCAGCTTTAGGTGGAATTTTGATGACCATTTCTGGAATTTTGTATTACCAACTCAACCAAACTCGACAACAGGTTAGAACCCTAGAGAATCGTCTTGTGAGCGTTTATGAACATAAAAAAACAGACCCAGAGATTAGTCCTCAGAAAATTATCATCCATGACACCATCTATAAACAAATCGTTATTAGACAGACGATTAAAGAAATTCAAACAGAAAACCAAAACTTTATTAATAATCCAAACAATATTTATTACGCAAAATATGGAGATAACTCTACTGAAAATCAAGGTATTACGGAAAGAGAAAAGTTTATTGGAATTCATAAATTATTAGGCAAAAATCCCGTTCTTGGTACTAACAATTGGGCAATTAATAACGATTTATCAAAGTATAAAGTAATCGAATTTCCTGAAGATTCATTAGTAGAGGATAATCATTTTTCCTTAATTCCAAAATCAATAAGTGTTGGGGCTTTGGTGGGAATTCAAAAGCCTTTTGGAAATAATTTTGAACAAGGAGAAGGCAAAGATATGGGCGTCAGAACCGTTTTGGGCTATCATAATAGCAAAGGACAAGAACGTTGGGGAGTGGTTTTGGACGTACAACAAAGTATGCTAGCTTTTGATTTTAATAAACGAGATGAAGTGGAGCACTTTCCTCCTCCCAAAAATCCCAGACCAAACGGTAAACAACCCAATAGATTAGAAATTCCTAAACTTTCAATCACAAAAATTGGCCTAGGTGGACGTTATAATTTATTGTTCAGTGAAAAAATAAAGCCTTATTTTGGCGCAAGTTGGCATATTCAATTGCCGGCTCTTTTTGATACTGATTACCATTTTGATGATCAGCCTCGGCAAGCAGAAACACTTTCGCAGGAAAGTATTACGCACTTAATCGGACTAAACTCTGGTGTTAATGTGATGTTATCCAAGCACTTAGCGTTGAATGGAGAATTATATTTTCAAAAACCCTTGACGATGGAAAACAATACGATTAATAACCTTGCTACCCCGAATGTTTTAGGTGGTCGGTTGGGGGTAAGTTATCGGTTCGGAAATTAAATATACATAGTTTTTTAAATATCTAATCATCAGTACACATGAAATCAAGATTATATTTGGGGCTAATCCTATTAGGAAGCTCATGGACAGTAACTGCCCAAACTACGCATTCAGAACCTATTTTTGGATCAGTACTTGAACGAAAAGTACAGAAAGACTCTACTAAGAAGAAATTTTCTTTTAATCCTTTGAAGCCTGCATTTTTGCGTATAGGCTTGATGGGCGGAGGTTTGATTGGCTTTGAAAATAATACCAACGACAATCTAGGAGGTAGTGGTGGATTCAGAATCGAGTACGGGTTTTCAAATCGTTGGTCACTCGTTGGCGAAATTCAAGGCAATCGTTTTGAAGGAACAACTTTCTCGAATAGACAATCTTCCTTGGGTTTCAATTGGATGCCATTCAAAAGTAGAAGATTACAGCCTTTCTTTAGTTTAGGCGCAGGTGTTGGCGGTGAAGGTTTCAGAGGAGGTCGTTTTGAAAAAAGTGTCCAAGACGATGACAATAATTTATTTGATAACCGTAGGAATCACCGTGACATGCAAGGATTTGCCTTTGCCAAAACTGGATTAAATTATGTGCTTTTCAAAAGAATTATTGCTACTGCCGAAACGGGATATCAATTACCAATCAATAGTGGTAGTTCCTTTGGTGGTGTATCTTTACGGGTGGGAGCAGCCTATCAATTTGGGAAACCTAGGCTTAAATAAAAGAATTTCCATGCCACAGCGTTTAAGTGATTTGGAAACGCTGCCATGATTCTTGCGACGTTTTTTGTTTATAATTACAGACATCTACTCATTTCTTGCTGTGTTTTAAGTTGCAGTAATATGATCTATACATACACATTTTATAATTTAAACCGTTTTATACTTTTTAAAAT
>JBBAKZ010000156.1:0-7129 GCA_040403275.1 Arcicella sp.
AAAAACTTGATAAAGAAATTGAAATGTATTCAGTGGTCATTTCATAGCCCAACACATTTTCTGGATAAATAGCTTTCATTTGCTCATCCGTAAGATTTTCAAGGACTTTTACTACCACTTGACCTACCTCCTCAATTGATTCTAACAATGTTTTTTTCGGAATATTTTTATTCGAAAATTCTGCCTCACGGTTACGCATGTAGCCCGTATTACCTAAATTCTTTCCGAAATACGTATTCAAATTACCTATCAGATGCAAAGCAAGATTCCCGCTCGAATTATTGGTGCCATCTAAAATTTCCCAGAGTTTCGACTCATCTTCATACATTTCAATTTCTTTATCAAGTTTTTGAATATCTCTTTTAAAGAGTTGTAACAGTGATTGTTGCATGATTTTTTTGATTTATTTCGTCCATTCTTTTAATTTACTAGCATAAAAGTACTGATAAGGCACGACAATTATTTCAAATAATCGCTGAGAAAATCTGAGAATTTCAAACAAAATCGAAGGATAAATATGCGTTTTATTCTTCAAAATACCTTTTATCATTGCCTTTGCTACCTCCTCAGGCGTCTGGGCAGGAAAAGGAATAACCATATTTTTACGAGAACCGTCAACGGAACGATGGAAGAAATTTGTTTTTGTGGCAATCGGATAAACCAAAGAAAGATGTCCTAAATCTTGCTTTTCAAAGCGGTAAGCATCCTCAAAACGATCTAGCGCCGCTTTGGTTGCTCCGTAAAGTGCATAGCCAGGAATGGCCAATTTTGCCATTGCTGACGAAGTCATCAATACAAAATATTCTCGACTCACATTCAAAGCCTTCATTTTCTGAAAAGCGTAAATTGGCGAAAACACATTGACTTGAAAAATCTTTTCTATGGATTGCCAATCGGGTTCCTCAATGACTTCGTAAAAAGCAAAACCTGCATTGGCAATCAATATATCAATCGTCTGAAATTGCGCAATTGCAAACTCAAAAAGTCGATCGATTTCTGATTGTTGAGATAAATCACAGATAAAAGGAATGATTTTATCGGACGTATTTTCAATTTTATTCAAATCAACGGCAATAATTCCAACCCCCTCAAAATCAATTAATTGACTCAATAAAACCTTCCCAATTCCTGAAGCAGCCCCCGTGAGAATAATATTTTTATGAGCAATTTGCATGGAAGCAATGAGTGAATGATATAATGGAAAAAATGCAAAATTATATTCTTAATTTTTCTATGTAACCTATGAAATCTATGTGGTTGCAAAGTAATCTTTCTTCACCAATGGCACATTAAAATTCATCTCAAAATCTTTGACTTTCATTGTTATCAACGAAGATGTTTTTGATAAATCTGGGAAGAAATTCCTATCCACCTCAATCTTTTTTATCGAAGCCAAAGTTGCTTTTCCTTTCGCCGTTGGATTGGTGACAATGAGGTCTTTACGCAGTTTTTGAACAACTGTTAAAGGAAAAATTGAAGTCGTGATTGGAAACGAAATAAAGCCTTTTTTAAACGTGCTTTTGAAAAACTCTTTTCCTTCAATACTCACAGAAATATTTTCCGAACCGTCAGGATTTGTTTGCCAATTAAAGTCAGCATACTCTTTCGGAATTCCCCAATTTTCGATTCCATTGTAAACACTTTCACGACTGGAAACGTAGATTTTTGAAATTGAAAACATCTTTTTCCAATCGAAAGTAAACATGCCAGGAATAAATAATAACTCACGATAAGGACCAACTGCCGAGGTTTTATAATCTACTAACATGACGGTTCCAACATATCCCAAGAATCTATCTCGTTGATAATCAGCCAGAAATCCGTATTCTCCTACAAAATCCTTCGAGAATTTATATACCATAATGTAGGCATCTCCCGTAAGATTCCACGGTGCTGGGGCGATTTTTATATTGGGGGAATGTTCCATAATTTTATTCTATACATTCTGGAAATTGAAAATTATTATTTTAAATATCTTTCCAAATACCCTTCCATTTCCACTTGAATTGTCTTTGCCTCCTCCCCTGCTTTCTGAGCAAAATCTTTTTCTGAAGAAACGTAAATTATTCCTCTCGAAGAATTCACTAAAAGCCCACACTGTGAATTCATGCCGTATTTTGAAACCTCCTCTAAACTTCCACCCTGAGCGCCAACGCCCGGCACCAACAAAAAATGATTCGGTGCAAGCGTCCGTATATGAGAGAGCATATCCGCCTTGGTGGCTCCCACAACGTACATTAGTTGCTCGTCAGTGGCCCATTCTTGCGATTTACGAATAACCTCCTCAAATAATTGTTTATCCTCCGCCACCCGTAAATTCTGAAAGTCTTTACTTCCTGCATTAGATGTTAAGGCCAAAAGAATTACCCACTTTTCGGGAAAATCTAAAAAAGGCGTTACAGAATCTTCGCCCATGTAGGGCGCAACCGTTACAGCATCAAAATCAAAACCCGATGATTTCTTATCGAAAAATGCCCTTGCGTATAATCCAGACGTATTTCCTATGTCTCCCCGTTTGGCATCGGCAATGGAAAAACATTCTTTTGGGATGTATTCCAATGTTTTTTGGAGACTCTCCCACCCTTTTGAACCGTGAGCTTCGTAGAACGCAATATTGGGTTTATAAGCCACTGCAAACGCATGCGTAGCCTCCATAATCTGACGATTAAAGGCATAAATTGGGTCTTTTTCGGTTAATAAGTGTTTAGGAATCTTCTGAATATCAGTGTCTAAACCTACACAGAGGTATGATTTTTTCTGTTGAATTTGGTCAAATAATTGCGCTTTGGTCATTTTTGTAGCTATAAGTTTTAAGCCTTGAGCTTTGGTAATTGTAAAGTCTATGTCTTAGAAATTTGCTAAATCTTTTGATTAGCCTTAATTTCGTAAACAATATTACTCTGTTAGGTTCCAAAAACAAAAGAAATTCCATCCAAAAACTTATCCTTTTTCCCAATGCAATTCAAATCCCACGAAATAGAAGGCTTAATCGAATGTATTCCCACAAAATTTGAAGATGAGCGTGGCCTTTTCTATGAATCATACAATCAGAAACTTTTTGCGGCCAATGGTTTTACTGAAGACTTTGTGCAAGACAATTATTCATGGTCTAAAAAAGGAGTTGTTCGTGGTTTACATTTTCAATATTCTCCGAATGCCCAAGGCAAATTAGTTCGTTGTATGACTGGAAAAGTGATGGATGTTGTTGTTGATATTCGTAGAGACTCTCCCACCTTTGGACAACACGAGAAGTTTGTATTAGACTCAGTCATTGGCAATATGCTTTACGTTCCAGCGGGTTTTGCGCACGGATTTGTAGCGTTGGAAGAAACCATTTTCGTTTATAAGTGTACTAATTATTGGAATAAAGCCTCGGAATCGGGCATTATTTACAACGATTCGCAATTAAATATCGACTGGGGTATAGAAAATCCAATCGTTTCAGCCAAAGATTTAGTACTGCCTACTTTTTCAGAATTAAGATAGAAATGAGTTATGAGTTATGAGTTATGAAAAAGCGCTTTTTTGATAATTATAGTTCCATTTAATTCATCATTCATAACTTAAAAACTATGTACCGAGCTTCTCAGTTTCTCGAATCACATTTACGATTCCTGTCAAAGGAATTTTAACCTAAACAGGACGATAACTTATTTCGTATCCTAATTCATATACCGCCTTTTCGAGTAAATAAATCAACATCAGAAAGTTGATTTCATTATTGTTTTTAAATAATGGATGCGGCTTACCAAAAGTATCCAAATCCTTTTCCATGTACGTTTGTTGAATCAATTTATACCAACGATCGGCGGCAGCTTCCACACGAACCGGATCGAATAATGATGTAGTCATTTTTTGTAGTCAAAACCTGTCCTAAATGATAATCCTCATGAATCCTAATTCGCAGAGAATCAATCTCTTTCGTGAGAATATCCTTGGCAAATTCATCAATTAATTCTTTTGATTCCATAAAATCCTAAGCTAACTTTCGTCTTACTGGGTCAGTGATTTTCGTATAATTATCAATCAATAAATTATATCGTCGCTCCAATAAATCCGCTAAACGTTTATGGATAAATTGGCGATAATCATCGTTGAAAGGTTCTGGAGCGAATATTTTAGCGGCATTTGTAGCGTATAAAACCAAGTGCATCTCGGCAGTTCGCTGAGCCAATAATTCCACTTAATCAAAAACGGCTTCTTTGACAGGAAATATTTTTTCGGAAAAAGCCTCCACAAAAGAATCGAATTGCTCGCCCGTTTGTACCCAACTATCCGCCTCATTTTCAATCATCCGTTGCATCATGCCAAGAGTTACCTCAAGTTTATCCTCTCGTTTCCAAACAACGCTTCCCGCAAAGGCAGGAATGTAAGCAAAATCAGAAGTCTCGGTGATGAATTCCACCATGGCTACTTCAGGATTTGTTTCTTCAAATAATTTACGATAAAGTTAAAGAAAATATTTTTCCCCCAACGGAGGTTGTACGAAGGTTATGGCTGAATTGGATGAATCCATGGGCAAAACTCGAGAAGAAATATTGGCTTTAATATCTTCGGCAGATAATCCTTTGCCACGAGTGAATTCAATTTTTCTATTTTTTCTTTGTGAAACATTCCCGGCATATGCAACATGATAGAAGAGTGCCTGTTGAAATCGTTCATCATTAGATTGCATCAACCACCAAACCAAGCTTTTCATTGATGTAGGCCAGCGTTATGATGCCTTTTGGGGAAATATTTTGAGTATGGGTAGAACCAATGAAAGAAACAGGCAAGAGATAGCTTTCGGTTTCGCCATCGCCGTAACGCACCTCTGCGATAAATAACAAAGCAATAGAATCCTTAATGGGGAGTTCCATAGCGTATTTAATCGTAAATTTTTCCTGCAATCGAGCTTTACCTGCAAACCAACGACACGTATTCATATGGGGCGGGAGAATGTTGATTTCAAAGTCCTACCACATTTCCTTATCTTTCTGAATATCCTTCCAAGCCTGTTTAGAAGTCAGCGATGTCGTATTTTCTTGTTTCATTTCTCAAAACAAAACCTTCTGGTTTTTTTAAATAGCATTATTTGACCTTAAATTTATAATATATTTAGATACAAAAAAACGAACCGCCCTACCTTAATAGCATTACAAAAAAAGTAATTTTTTTTTAAGAGTCAAGCTTTTGATAATCAATGCGTTCAAGATTTATTGTAAAAATATTTTATTTTTTTCTCAATAAGCACTTGTCAAATTAAAAAATCGCCGTACCTTTGCACCACGAAAAACGAAAAGAAAATACTATTCGAAAATCGTAATAACCCAATGGTCCGTTCGTCTAGGGGTTAGGACACGTCCCTTTCACGGATGAAACACGGGTTCGATTCCCGTACGGACTACAATTACACAATTCACTTAGAATTACAAAACGCACAAATAAGCTTTATTTGTGCGTTTTTGCTTTAAAATCCCCCTTTTTTCTTATCTTTATAATACATATTCAGACTGATATAATACACTATTTACCGCACCCATGAATATAAAGTTTCAATTGATTGAATCTAAGCAAGATTCTAACGGTTTATGTCCCGTTTTCCTTCGGTATTCCTACTCTGGTAGTGATTTACGTTAATTTACTGGTGAGAAGTGCAAACTTACTGACTGGGATGGCGACAAAATGAAATTCAAGCGTTCGCATGATGGATGGCAGCATGCTAATGAGCGTCATTCGATTTAGAGAGCGCTGCCCATAACTTCAAACTGCAAAGAATTATTCCAACTCCTAAGCAAATTAAAGACTGCATCGCTCCACAATCGGTTAAAAAAGAAA
The DNA here is from genome assembly GCA_040403275.1 of Arcicella sp. GTDB lineage: Bacteria > Bacteroidota > Bacteroidia > Cytophagales > Spirosomataceae > Arcicella. Next base: position 5,818 of record JBBAKZ010000156.1, read on the forward strand.
TTGTTATTAGTTTATCACTGATTGATGTTTACGATGATTTTTATAAGCATAGCGAAAACGAAGGCAAGAAATTGAGTACGTTGAAATCGTTAAAAACTACTCGCAATCATCTGTCTCAATTTTGTGCTACTAACCCTACATTCGTCAATAATTTTACGGATGGGGTTCATAATGCCTTCATTGCTTGGATGGTCTCTAATTTCGAGTATCAGCCTAATTCTTTGGGATTGCACACCAAAAATTTAAATACATTTTTTCATTGGTGCGAAAAAGTTAGAAGAATTCAACTTTCACACGAGCATGCTCAAATGAAAGTAACCAAATTACAGATTGATAAAATCTTTCTCACGCATGAGGAAATAGAATCAATCCGTGAGGTTGAATTACCTGAACACTTGGACAGAATTCGAGATACATTTCTATTTGCCTGTTACACCGGCTTGCGACACTCTGACCTATTCCGACTTTCAAAATCCAATATCGTAGAATCTAAAGGCAATACTTTAATTTCATTCGTTCCTCAGAAAACTGATTCGTTCTACTCAAAATCCAGAAAGAAAATTGAAATCGTGTTGATACCAGAAGCCGTTGAAATTATTGAAAAATATAAAGAGACCCATTATAAGGCTCTTCCAGTAATCAGTAATCAGAAAATGAATGAAGCGTTGAAAATCATTGGAGAAAAAGCGTTAATTAATGACATGATAGAAGTTTTCACGTATAAAAATAATCAATCTGTCAGTGAAGAGATTGAGAAATATAAACTAATTACCTGTCATTCTGCCCGTCACACGTTTGCTACGCAATCATTGAGCCGTGGAGTACCCATTGAGGTAGTTCAGCAGTTAATGGGTCATTCTGACATAAAAACTACGCAGATTTATGCTAAGTTAGTGGATGAATATAAGCACCAAACTTTACTTAATGCCTGGAAAAGGGTGTGAACTGTTTTTGTTTTCATTAATGAAGGCTAATTAGGGGTTAGGATTTAGGGGGTAAGCAATAGCACTGGAACTCGTAATTAATCCTTTTACTTGGGTGGTAGAGCCTCGCCGTCCCATGGCATGGTGTTGAACGGGGTCGCCCAGACCTGACACCTTGCGAAAGCAACTCACCTACCTATTTATTTATCATAAAATACTAAAAGTCAAATATTTGCATTGCTTTCGCCAGATTTCAGGTCTGGGCGACCCCGTTCATCACCAGCTACGGGACGGAGTGGTTCTACCGACCAAGGTAGGGAATCATATTTGTCCGCTTCAGAATCATATTTGTCCGCTTCAGAATCATATTTGTCCGCTTCAGAATCATA
>JBBAKZ010000157.1:0-7102 GCA_040403275.1 Arcicella sp.
CATATTATCAGAATTTCATAAGGTTTTTAACAACAATTATGGACAAAATCTTTTAAAAGTACAAATTTCATAGTAACTTTGACTTGCAAATAACAGTATCAACGATATTTGCCATGTTAGACTCATCAAAGTTCCTTTTTGAAGCCCTCACGTATGACGATGTGCTTCTTCTTCCTGCTTATTCAGAAGTCCTTCCACGAGAAGTTACGACCACTACCAGACTTACCAAAAACATTACGCTCAACATCCCAATTCTTTCTGCTGCGATGGATACGGTTACGGAGGCTGAATTGGCTATTGCGATGGCTCAAAATGGTGGAATCGGCATTATTCACAAAAATATGACCATTGCTCTACAAGCAGAACAGGTCAGAAAAGTGAAACGTTCGGAGTCGGGAATGATTATTGATCCCATTACTTTAACGGAAAATAAAAGTATTGGAGACGCTCAAAAAATTATGCGAGAATCCAAAATTGGCGGTATTCCAATCGTCAATAATATGGGAAAATTAGTCGGAATTTTAACCAACCGTGATTTGCGTTTTCAACGAGATATGACTCGTCCAGTAACGGAAGTGATGACTACCGAGAAATTAATAACTGCCAAAAAAGGAACATCTTTGGATGATGCAGAAGTTATTCTCCAAGAATACAAAATTGAAAAATTACCCATTGTTGATGAAGAATATAACCTCATAGGTTTGGTAACTTATAAAGATATTATCAAGCGAAAAAGTCACCCAAATGCTTGTAAAGACCCCTTAGGTCGTTTAAGAGTTGGTGCGGCAGTTGGCGTAACACCTGATTTACTTGACCGTGTAGCGGCACTCGTAAATGTAGGCGTTGATGTGGTAAGTATTGATACTGCCCACGGACATTCAAAAGGGGTTATCGAAGCTCTAAAATCAGTAAAAAAAGCATTCCCAAGTTTGGAAGTAATGTGCGGAAACGTTGCAACAGGGGCAGGGGCAAGAGCCTTGGCAGAAGCGGGAGCCGATGCCATCAAAGTAGGTGTTGGACCAGGCAGTATTTGTACAACTCGTATTATTGCGGGCGTTGGAATGCCACAATTATCAGCCGTTTATGAAGCTGCCAAAGCGGTAAAAGACTTAGATGTTCCAATTATTGCCGATGGAGGCATTCGTTTTTCAGGCGACATCGTGAAGGCTATTGCGGGTGGTGCAAGTTCAATCATGGTTGGTTCGATGTTGGCAGGAACCGACGAGGCACCGGGTGAAGTTGTCTTATTTGAAGGACGGAAGTTTAAGTCATACCGTGGCATGGGTTCAGTTGAAGCGATGGAAGATGGTTCAAAAGACCGTTATTTCCAAGATGCGGAGGATGATATCAAGAAATTAGTACCCGAAGGAATCGTTGGAAGAGTGCCTTTCAAAGGGTCAGTTTCGGAAATTATTTATCAAATGGTGGGTGGATTAAAAGCAGGAATGGGCTATTGTGGTGCGGCTTCGATTGATGCTTTGAAGGAGGCTCAATTTGTAAAAATTACCTCGGCGGGCGTGAAAGAAAGCCATCCACACGACATTTCAATTTCTAAAGAAGCACCGAATTATAGCTCTAAATAGGGGTTAGGATTTACGGGGTGGGATTTTCACTTACCCCTAAATCCTAACTCCCAACCCCTAAGATGGCAAAGGATAAAATAGAAAAAAACGTAGAAATCAGGAATCGGAGGGCATCTTTCGAGTATGCTTTTCTGGAGAAATATACAGCAGGAATTATGCTGATGGGAACAGAAATTAAGTCCATTCGTCAAGGAAAAATCAACTTGACGGATGCTTATTGCTTGTTTCTGGGCGAAGGATTATATATTCGTCAAATGAATATTTCTAAATATAATGAAGGCACGCATTACAACCATGACCCTCTGCAAGACAGAAAATTATTACTAACCAAACGTGAATTACGCAAACTCCAAAACAGTTTGAAAGACGTAGGTTTAACGATAATTCCGACTCGTATGTATATTTCTGACCGAGGTTTTGCCAAGGTAGAAATCGCTTTAGCCAAAGGTAAAAAACTTTACGACAAACGAGATTCTATTAAAGAAAAAGACGTGAAACGAAGTATGGAAAGGGAATAAAAAAGCCTCAAATTTTGATAATATGAGGCTTTTTTATTAAAATGTAAGCTACTAAAAATCCTCATCCAAAGAAAATGCCATGGTTTCTTTCTCAGACATTACACCTGATTTTTGGTATTCTGCTACTCGTTTCTCGAAGAAATTAGTTTTACCCTGCAACGAAATCATTTCCATGAAATCGAAAGGATTTTGAGCGTTAAATTGCTTTTCTAAACCCAAAGCTACCAACAAACGGTCGGCCACAAATTCAATATATTCGCACATCAATTCGGCATTCATTCCAATTAAAGAGACGGGTAAGGCATCGGTTACAAATTCTTTTTCGATGGCAACCGCATCCAAAATAATGGTGAAAATCGCTTCTGGATCTAATTGATTTTTGATATGGTCAGTATATAACAGACAAGCAAAATCGCAATGCAAGCCTTCATCTCTCGAAATCAATTCGTTTGAAAATGATAAACCTGGCATCAAACCACGCTTTTTCAACCAGAAAATTGAACAGAAAGAACCCGAAAAGAAAATACCTTCAACGGCAGCAAAAGCAATTAAACGCTCCGCAAAATTGCCATCATTGATCCAACGTAAAGCCCAATCAGCTTTCTTTTTCACGCACGGAATTGTATCCACTGCCCGCAACATTCTATCTTTTTCAGTTGGATTTTTGATGTACGTATCAATCAGTAACGAATACGTTTCTGAGTGAATGTTTTCCATCATAATCTGGAAACCGTAGAAACATTTGGCTTCGGCATACTGAACTTCTGAAAGAAAATTGACTGCTAAATTTTCATTCACGATGCCATCAGAAGCGGCGAAAAACGCTAAAACGTGGGAAATGAAGTGTCTTTCACCATCATTCAAACGATTTTCCCAGTCGTTGGTATCTTGCGAAAGGTCGATTTCCTCGGCTGTCCAAAATGAGGCCTCGGCTTTTTTATAAAATTGCCAAATGTCATTGTGCTTAATCGGAAAAAGCACAAAGCGATTTGGATCTTCGACTAAAAGGGGTTCTACCTGTTGTTGAGTATTGGTCATTTTTTTAGGAAGGATTATAGTTCTATGACTGATATACATTTAAAAAGTAAGGCTTTTGAAATAGACCTAATATTTTAGAAAATCGTGATACATGTTGGAGATTACCAGAAAAAAACTATTGATTAAATTAAACTTACTTTATGTGAAACGGAAAATTAAAATTACGAATTTGATTGCGAACCTGCCGCTATTACTGATGAAGTAATTAAGAAATTTGATGAACTACCGATTTTCTAGACAAATGAACGTCTATGTGAAAATAATCTTGCTTCGCTGATTAGTGGAGTGTTGTGATTTACAAAATATCTTACAAAATAGTGAAGGGAATTGTTTTATATTTTTGAAGAATTATTGTCAAATTTAGAAATCTATTCGGGTAATAACTAATGAAACTTGTGGTTTGTTGCTAGATTAATAAAATAAAAATCCTAAATTCAACTTTACATTCAATATCAAGATATTTCCCCATAAATTAAATACAATGATACAAGATTTTACCGATAAAGTTGCCATGATTACGGGTGCAGCCTCAGGTTTAGGCAGAGCAACAGCGTTGTTATTCGCAGCACGTGGAGCAAAAGTAATCGTTTCGGATGTTGCCGTGGAAGGTGGACTCGAAACCGTAAAAATGATTCAAGCGCAAGGAGGCGAAGCTACCTTTATTGAATGCAATGTAACTAATGAACAATCAGTTAATAACCTGATTACCAAGACAGTAGAAGTTTATGGGCGATTGGACTGTGGCATAAATAATGCTGGAATTGGCGGTATTTGGACAAGTACAAACAAATATCCAACCGACAATTTTGAAAAAGTTATGGCCGTCAATACCACGGGTGTATTCATGTGTATGCGAGCGGAGTTGAATGTGATGCTACAACAAGGCTCAGGCGCAATTGTAAATGTTTCATCCATTGCAGGATTGTCTGGTTTTCCCAAAAATATTGCTTACGCTGCTAGCAAACATGCTGTCGTGGGCATGACAAAATCGGCCGGCCTAGAATATGCAAAAAAGAATATCAGAGTAAATGCCGCTTGTCCAGTTTTTACCATTACCCCGCTGGTTACCGATATGTTTGACGTAATTGGAGAGGATATGAAGGATAAATTAGAAGCTTCAATTCCAATGAAACGCTTTGGGCAACCCGAAGAAATCGCCGAGGCTATCGTTTGGTTATGCTCAGATGCCGCCTCATTTATTACGGGCCATGCCTTGCCAATTGATGGCGGAATCATGGCCGGGTGATTTATTTGGTGATTTAGTGAATTGTGATTCAGTGAATTAAAAAAATCACAATTCACTAAATCACAACTCACTAATTTTTTTCTTTGGGCATACAAATAATTTCGCTCGCAGTTGGATATTTCAGTAACTTTGAAAAATCGGTTTTCCAAAAATCTAAATCCAATAATTGCCCTTCTGCATCGTGCGTGAGCGTAATCATGACGGGCGTGTTATCGGCATCAATGTATTCAACTTGTATCAAATCTCCTGCATAAGCATCAGGATTGTTATTCAGACTGATGCTTCCCATTTTCCCTCCTTCGTATTCAAAAACCTCTTCATTGATGGGATAATTAGCTACGTTTAGGTTGAGCTTTTCTAATAAAAAGACAATTAACTCCTTTTCGTTTTCTCTAATTTTTCTGGTTTGATTCATTTTGTGTTACTTTTTGTAATTTTGTAAATATACTATCAAAAACTCGAAGCTCACAGTTCAAAACTGACAGCTTAATTAATAAATGAATTACTTAGAAGGATTAAATCAACCGCAACAAGAGGCGGTACAACATACCAACGGACCACTGATGATTATTGCGGGGGCGGGTTCGGGCAAAACACGGGTGCTTACCTATCGCACCGCCTATCTCATCGAAAAAGGTATCGACCCATTCCAAATTTTACTGTTGACTTTCACCAATAAAGCGGCGGGAGAAATGCGTCAAAGGGTTGAGAAAATTATTGGAAATGATGCTAAAAATCTTTGGATGGGCACTTTTCACTCCGTTTTTGCTAAAATCCTTCGTTTTGATGGAAAGCATTTGGGCTATACTTCCGACTTCTCCATTTATGATACTGACGACTCAAAATCCCTCATTCGGAGCATCGTTAAAGAACGTGGCTTGGATGATAAAGTTTATAAAGCCAATGTGGTTTTTAACCGTATTTCGGGTGCAAAAAACCGTTTAATTGGTCCCGACGAATATGTAAATAATCCAATTATTGCAGCGGATGATACAGCGGCAAAATTGCCAGAAATGGGTAAGCTCTACAAAATTTATGCGCTTCGTTGTTTTCAAGCCAATGCCATGGATTTTGATGATTTGCTGTACAATACCAACATTCTTTTTCGTGACCATCCTGCGGTTTTGGATAAATATCAACGCAAATTTAAGTATGTTATGGTAGATGAGTTTCAAGATACAAACGTTTCTCAATACCTGATTGTCAAGAAGTTATCTGATATTTCGCAGAATCTTTGTGTGGTGGGCGATGATGCACAATCTATTTACGCATTCCGTGGAGCGAGCATTGATAATATTTTGAATTTGGGAAAAGATTACCCAAATATGACTACCATTAAGTTGGAGCAAAATTATCGTTCTACGCAAAATATCGTCGAAGCGGCCAACTCAATTATTTCCAAAAATAAAAACCAATTACAAAAAACAGTTTTTACCGAAAATGAAGAAGGTTCGTTGATTGAATTAATCAAAGCAAGTTCGGATAATGAAGAAGGGCGCTTAATCTCAACGCATATTTTCGAGTCAAAAATGAATTTAGGACTTCGGAATACGGATTTTGCCATTCTCTATCGTACCAATGCCCAATCCAGAACTTTTGAAGAATCTTTACGAAAATTGAACATTAAATACCGAATCATTGGTGGTTTGTCTTTTTACCAACGTCGAGAAATTAAGGATTTGTTAGCGTATTTCAGGTATACCATCAACCAACAAGATGAGGAGGCTTTTAAAAGAATTATTAATCTTCCAAAACGAGGAATTGGTGACACGACCATCGCCAAAATTGCGATTACTGCCAACGAACAACAAATTTCGGTTTGGGATGTTATCTCGAATATCAAACAATACCAAACTGGACGATTATCTGAAACCATTGATAATTTTGCTGACTTGATTAAGTCCTTCAAAATCATGGCGGAATCGGGCAAAAAAGATGCCTATGAAGTGGCTTCGCATATAGCCAAAGCATCGGGTTTATTGAGAGAATTGCACGAAGACAAAACCGTTGAAGGGCTTTCAAGATACGAAAACGTACAGGAATTATTGAACTCCATCAAGCAATTTGTGGACGACCCAGATACAGCCGAAGAAGAGAAAAATCTGAATACTTTCCTTCAAACGGTTTCTTTGATGACCACTGCCGACCAAGACGACCCCGATGGCGACAACGACCGAGTAACGATGATGACCATTCACGGAGCCAAAGGTTTGGAGTTTAATCATGTGTATGTGGTGGGGATGGAAGAAGACCTTTTCCCAAGCCAAATGATGCTCCAAAGTCGGGCGGATTTAGAAGAAGAACGTCGTCTTTTTTACGTAGCGGTAACCCGTGCCGAAAAGAAATTAGTCATGTCTTATGCGGAGACAAGATACCAATGGGGACGCTTGAAACCTTGTGAACCTAGTCGTTTTTTAGATGAGATTGACGTTAAATATTTACAATTTGCTAAAAATATTCGTCGTGGAGCTGAGGAAACGCAACGCTTACCGCAGGGCTTTGTACGAATGTCAAATAAAGAGCAAAAATTGGCTGACTTTGGCACGAGTAATGCGCCAACACCAACGAATATTTTAATTCAGCGTCCCTCGGTGGCTCGCCCAGCGGCGACTGGAAATGTGTATAAACCTTCCAACGATTTTACGCCAAATGACACCAAAAATTTAGTCGAAAATGATAGGGTTGAACACCTTAAATTTGGTTTTGGGAAAGTCAAA
>JBBAKZ010000158.1:0-2098 GCA_040403275.1 Arcicella sp.
GCTAAATCAAAAGATTTAGGTAAGGCTAATATTAATGTTCCATCAAAAAGCCTAAAATCAAAGTTAGAATGGGCAAATGATGTGGCAATAAATGCTGATTTAACCCAATTAAGAGCATTTTTGTAAAAACTCCTTGATGAAAATATAATATTGAGGTTCAGCTTTTTTCGTAAATAGCTGAACCTTTTTTTATTTCAACAAAACCTAGGTTAAGGAAATTAAAAGACAAAATTTTTAAATCCGTTCAAGACTAATTGGAGAATTTTCCGTATTTTTATCATTCATCATCCATACAAAATCATCCATGAAAAAACTTTTTATTACTTTATTCTTAACTACTGCTACTTTCACTTCCATTTTTTCTCAAAAAACGATTCAACGAGATCCCATGATTGAAAGTATGGTTTCGGAAATCAATTCGGATAGTTTAAAATCCCATATTTTAAAGTTAGTTAGTTTTGGTACTCGAAGCACCCTAAGCACCACAACGGATTCAAAAAAAGGCATCGGAGCAGCAAGGGCTTGGGTCTTGAGTCGCTTTCAAGAATTTGCGAAACAATCCGACGGAAGAATGTCCGCTAAAATTGACTCATGGACGCAAAAAGCGGATACCAAAAGAGTTGATGTGGACATCCAAATGGGGAATGTCATTGCAACGCTAAAAGGTTCTGACGCAAACGACGACCGTGTTTTCTTGGTTTCGGGACACATTGATAGCCGAGTTTCAAATGTCATGAATCGCACCGATGATGCTCCAGGCGCTAATGATGATGGTTCGGGAACGGCCGCAGTCATTGAATTGGCGAGAGTGATGGCAAAAGCAAAATTCCCCGCTACGGTAATTTTCTTGGTCGTAAGCGGTGAAGAACAAGGACTTTTAGGCGCTGAACATTTTGCAAACCAAGCATTCGAGGAAAAAACGAACCTCGAAGCCATTTTGAATAATGACATCATGGGTTCTAATAATTCTAACGAAACCAATATCATTGACAATACCAGAATCAGGATTTTTAGTGAGGGTTTGCCATTTTTTGAATTAGATAAAAAAGCCATGAGCATTCGCAATTTTGGTCAAGAAAATGATGGAAAAGCCCGTACTTTAGCTCGTTACACAAAAGAAGTCGGCGAACGTTATGTTGATAATTTAGAGGTGGTGATGGTATATAGAAATGACCGATTCTTGCGAGGAGGCGACCACACACCATTCGTGCAAAAAGGATTTCCTGCCGTTAGAATTACAGAAATGAACGAAAATTACGAGCATCAACACCAAGATTTACGCACTGACAAAGGCATAAAATACGGTGACTTGCCAGAAGCCATGGACTTTGAATATCTTCGTAAAAATACCGCCATGAACTTAGCGACGCTTTCAAATTTAGCGAAAGCACCCGCAACGGTTCAAAATTTAACGATTGATACTAAAAACTTAACCAATTCAACTACTTTATTTTGGCAAGCGCCTAAAACTGGCAAAGTAAAAGGCTACTACGTTTTGATGCGTGAAACGTATCAGCCATTTTGGCAAAAAAAGATTTTCACAAGCAAAAACGGAATTGTCCTCCCCTACTCAAAAGACCATTATTTCTTTGCTGTTGAGGCAGTTAGCGAAGATGGAAACGAGAGTTTACCCGTTTTACCAAAAGTTGGAATGTAGTATTTTATTTATTATCCATCAACAGAATTGCCAATTCTTAACTGAGTTGGCAATTTTGGTTTCTACCCAATTATTTTTCCCAAAACTGCCCACATTTGAGGTATAAAATCCCCAAAAAAATACCGCACATTTTAATGAGTTTTATTAGTTCAAGTATTTCAAGTAATTATTTCACAGAAATAGGTGCTTATATTTATGCTTGGATCCACTATAATTTACTGAATAATAGCGACTTACCATACTAACCCCTAACAAAAAATCCTAACCCCAGTTTAAGTGGAATAGAATTAGTTGAATTTAATTCAGAAACAAATCAATAAGAACATGGAAAATCAACAAAATAATCAAAATCAATACCTTCCTTCTGAAAAAGATTTACAAGGTGGAGAAATGCCGAATAAAGTGATTGTTCCGACTGAAGAAAAAACGTGGGACGGCCCT
>JBBAKZ010000158.1:2108-5760 GCA_040403275.1 Arcicella sp.
GATATGCAACACCCGACCCAGAAATTAAACCCTCAACCGAAGAAACGGGTAATCAAAGACCCATCAACGACCCAAATGAAGCACGACCTCAAACCTCACCACCAACGGTAATTCAAGAGCCCGTGGCAGAAACCGAAGAATATAAAGATTCGGCCGAATTAGAAGAAGACGTTATTGAACATTCTGAGCGAGGGAATTTGAATAACATGAAAGGTTACAACGAACCTAAATCAAACGAAAATCAATTTTATAAATAATTAAATATACCTCTATCCTATACAGAAGGGCATTAACATGGTTAGTTATTGCCCTTTTTTGTTGATTATTCCATGAAAATTAAGGGATATTACTCATCAATATTAAACAATTCAAAGATTAGGTGTAATTTCAAGTCTTAATTTTGAAATATATGCCAATCATTAATACCGACGACTATAAACCACCCTTTTGGCTTCCCGATAGCCAATCGCAAACGATTTTCCCCTCCCTTTTTCGTAAAGTCGAAGGCATCAACTACTTGCGTGAACGAATAAAAACAAATGATGGCGATTTTTTGGATGTGGATTTATCGAACTGTAAATCACTAAATCACCAACTCACTAAATCACTAATTATTTTATCCCACGGTCTCGAAGGAGATTCATCACGGCAATACATCACGGGTATGGTCAAAAATTTCAACGCTCACGGTTTTGACTGTTTGGCTTGGAATTTCAGAAGTTGTTCGGGTGAATTAAATCAAACCAAAAGATTTTATCACAGTGGCGCAACCGACGACTTAAAAACGATGATAAATCATTCATTATCAAAAGGTTACGATAAAATATTCTTAGTCGGATTCAGTCTTGGTGGCAATGTAACCCTAAAATATTTAGGAGAAAAAGGGCAAAATCTTAATCCAAAAATTCAGAAAGCAATCACTTTTTCAGTACCTTTACACCTTTCGAGCAGCAGCAAAAAGATTGGTTGGCTTTATACCAAACGATTTAATAAGTCCTTGATCAAGAAGATTTTGGAGAAATCTCAACGTTTCCCCGAATTCAACATTGACACTTCAAACATCGCTAAAATCAAGACTTTAAAGGATTTTGACGATAGATATACTTCACAACTCCATGGATTTTTAGATGCCGAAGATTACTACGAGCGTAGCAGTTCGCTGTACTTTTTGGATAGTATCAACATTCCCACCTTAATCATTAACGCCCAAAACGACCCTTTTCTCTCAAAGGAATGTTTCCCTTTTGAGAAGATAAAAACTTTAGAAAAAGTCTATTTCCAAGCCCCAAAAATGGGCGGGCATTGTGGCTTTTATCCAGATGATTATCAAGGCGTTTTGTGGTCGGAGAAAAGGGCTTTGGCGTGGATTTTAAATTAAAAACTTATTAAAAAAATGGCAGCACAAATAGAATTTGAAATACTCAGTCAGACCGTTCAAGGTTGGGGATATGCCAATGTTGATGTATTTGCAAAAGAACAAGCAAAGAGTATTTTGCAACAAAAAACAGCTTATTACCAAAGTAGAATAGACTTTTTTGAACAAAAATATGGGTTAAATTTTAGTGAGTTTTGCGATAAATTTTCTTCCATAAAAAACCATTCTATGACCGAAAAAGAAGACGACAGTATGATTTGGGAAACGTCAATTGATGTTGTAGAAAGTTATAAAAAGGATTTAATGGCTTTGAGTTTATGAATGACATCCTATTGACAATCAATATTTTTGAGGATATAATAATAGAAACTCAAATCCTAACGCAACGCCAAGACAATCGAATTATGGAGTTTAGAGGTAGACTAAAATTGACAGATAATTCAATTTTAGAAATCACCGAAATATTTGTCTTTGATATTAGTAAGCGTAAATATTCTTTTCAATGGATGGATGAAAATTATAATTTGAAAATTCGTTGGGATAATGCCCCGCATCATAAACAAATGATCACTTTTCCACATCATAAACATATTGAGCAAGAGGATAAAATATACGAATCAGAGGAACTTACAATTCAAGAAATCTTAGAGTTAATAAAGTCAAAGATTAATAGATAACAAATTAAGCAATAAAAGATTCAAAAAATAAATGTTAACCAACCCAGCACAAGAAATTATTTACGTCATTGATTTTGACTCAACTTTTACCAAAGTAGAAGGACTTGACGAATTGGCAGCGATTGCCCTCAAAGGTCATAAGGACCGTGATAAAATCGTGGGCGAAATCAAAGCCATCACCGATAAAGGCATGGCTGGCGAAATCGGTTTTGCCGACTCGCTCAAAGCACGGGTTGCGCTTCTGCCCGCTAACCGTTCGCACGTAAGTGAATTGATTGAATTTTTGATGGGTAAAATCTCCGATTCATTCGCTCGTAATGAAGCATTTTTACGTGAAAATGCCGCTTCAGTTTATATCGTTTCCTCTGGTTTCAAAGATTTTATCGTTCCTGTCGCAATGGCAATGGGTATCTTGGAAGAAAATATTTACGCCAATACTTTCGTTTACGATGCCGATGGAAACATTACGGGTTATGATGAAAAAAATCTTCTTTCGCAAGATAAAGGCAAAGTGAAATTGTTACAATCGCTTGATTTTGAGGGAGATATTTACGCCATTGGGGATGGTTATACGGATTACGAATTGCGTGAATCAGGGTTAGCAAACAAATTTTTTGCCTTTACCGAAAACGTTGCTCGTAAAAAAGTAACCGACGTAGCCGATGAAGTGGTGGCGTCTTTTGATGAATTCTTGTTCATCAATGATTTAAACCGAGCGCAATCGTATCCAAAATCAAAAATCAAAGTTTTATTGCTCGAAAACGTGCATCCAAATGGCGTAAAAGCATTTTCATCCGAAGGTTTTCAGGTGGAATTATTGAAAGGCGCTTTGGATGAAGACGAATTAATTGAGAAAATAAAAGGCGTTTCTATCTTAGGCTTACGTTCAAAAACCAATGTAACCAAACGTGTGTTGGAACATCCAAATGCCAGTCGTTTGATGGCCGTTGGTGCCTTTTGTATTGGTACAAACCAAATTAATTTGGACGAATGCGAACGCCGTGGGATTGCTGTTTTCAATGCACCCTACTCAAATACTCGTTCAGTAGTCGAAATGGCGATTGGTGAAATGATCATGCTGACCCGTGATATTGTCACCAAATCCAACAAAATGCACGAAGGAATTTGGGATAAATCGGCCAAAAACTCTTACGAAATCAGAGGTAAAAAATTGGGTTTAGTGGGCTACGGAAGCATTGGAACGCAAATTTCTGTCATTGCCGAAGCTTTGGGAATGGAAGTGCATTTCTACGATGCCGTCGATAAATTGGCCTTAGGAAACGCCAAAAAATGCAAGACTTTAGAAGAATTGTTGAACATTTCTGATTTTATTTCCCTCCACGTGGATGGCCGTAAATCGAACGCCAACATCATTGGCGAACGTGAATTTGCCCAAATGAAAGACAACGTAATTTTCGTGAATCTTTCTCGGGGACACGTCGTTGAAATTCCTGCTTTGGTCAATGCCTTAAAATCTGGAAAAGTGTGGGGAGCGGCGGTGGACGTATTTCCCTACGAACCCAAAACGAACGACGAAGAATTTATGAACGAATTGCGTGGTTTGCCAAGAGTAATTTTGACTCCTCACGTGGGCGGTTCA